>NZ_VPDK01000001.1:0-256142 GCF_013417725.1 Acinetobacter sp. YH12233 | reverse complement strand
AGTGAAGGTAAAGAATGTTGAAGGGTGCAATCTAAATTTTCAGATAAAGTCATAAAAAAATGAGCGTATTTACATACACTCATTTTTACTACATTTTACTAATATTTGCTTAACTGACTGGCATTACCTTTATGAAGGGCTTCTTTTAAATATTGTCTAGCTTAGAAATGGAAAACACCTAAGCCTGTTTTCACTTCATCTAAAGTGGCCTGTGTAATATCACGGCATTTATCTGTACCCGTTTTCAAAATATCCATAATGTAATCCGGGTCTTTGGCCAGTTCCATACGACGTTCACGAATCGGACCGATCAGCTCTTTCAGAATACCTTCCAGACGTTTTTTCACCGTACCATCACCTAAACCACCACGGCGATAATGTGCTTTCAGTTCTTCCAGTTCTTCTTTATTGGTGTCGAATGCATCCAGGTAAGTAAATACCACATTGCCTTCAACCTGGCCTGGATCTTCGATGCGAAGGTGATTCGGATCGGTATACATCGCATTGACAGCTTTTTTGATGTCTTTGTCAGAGGCATCTAGAACAATAGTATTACCTAATGATTTAGACATTTTCGCTTTACCGTCAAAACCTGGTAAGCGTCCCACATTAGAAAGCAGCGCTTTACATTCAGGCAGTAATTCACGGCCAATCTGACGGTTAAGGCGACGTACAATCTCATTGGTCTGTTCGATCATTGGAATCTGGTCTTCGCCCACCGGAACTACAGTTGCTTTAAAGGCTGTGATATCTGCTGCTTGAGCCACTGGATAGCATAAGAAACCTGCAGGAATATCACGCTCAAAACCACGCATCTGAATTTCTGATTTAATGGTCGGGTTGCGCTCTAGACGTGAAACTGTCACAAAGTTCAGATAGAGCATAGTCAGTTCGTTTAAGGCTGGCAGGCAAGACTGAACACAGATAGTAGTTTTGGTTGGATCAATACCGACAGCCAGATAATCTGTTGCTACTTCAATAATATTGCGACGTACTTTTTCAAAGTTGTCTGCATTATCTGTCAGGGCTTGAGCATCAGCGAGTAACAAATGTTGATGGTGAGAATCTTGTAAACCTACGCGAGAGCGTAATGAACCGACAAAATGGCCAAGGTGAAGCTGTCCGGTAGGACGGTCGCCAGTCAAGATTACTGGACGATTATCTTGATTACTCATTATCTATTCCAAAAAGTAGTCTGTACTACATCAATATTTTAACGAATGGCCACATTGTACGGCATTCTGTTTTTGAATGTCAGCCAGAAAAAAAGCCGTAGTAAAAAAATCTTATTAATTAAACAAGTGAATACAATATTTTTTAAATATTTTCATTAAAATATGTCTAAAGATGATAAGGATAACAAAAATGGCGAGCAGCTTATTAATATTATTGGATGATATTGCGACTGTTTTAGACGATGTTGCCGTGATGAGCAAGATGGCTGCAAAAAAGACGGCAGGTGTCTTGGGGGATGATTTGGCGTTAAATGCCCAGCAAGTCAGCGGTGTACGGGCAGAACGTGAACTTCCTGTGGTGTGGGGAGTAGCGAAAGGTTCTTTTATTAATAAGCTGATTCTTGTTCCTTTGGCTTTACTTATTAGTGTGGTTGCGCCCTGGTTAATCAATCCTTTACTCATGATTGGTGGTTTATTTCTCTGTTATGAAGGCGTAGAAAAAGTCCTGCATAGCTTAAAGCATAAGAAAGCCAAGACTGAAGAAGACGCTGAGGCTGAATTCACTACGATCGAAACTGATTTAGCCACATTTGAAAAAGAGAAAATTAAGGGTGCGATCCGAACTGATTTCATTCTGTCTGCGGAAATTGTAGTGATTTCTTTGGGCACCGTGGCAGCCGCAGCTTTTACCACCAAGGTCATCGTACTGGCAGGAATTGCCATATTAATGACAGTCGGGGTGTACGGCTTCGTTGCCATGATTGTTAAAATTGATGATCTAGGTTTGTACCTGACTAAACAGGCATCCAGCTTCAAGCAAAGTATAGGCCGTGGATTGCTGGCTTTTGCTCCTAAATTGATGAAAACCCTGACGATTGTAGGTACGATTGCAATGTTCCTGGTCGGTGGCGGGATTATTGCTCATACCATTCCATGGTTTCATCATTTCACTGAAGATTCGGTTGAGTATGTAGAGCATATGCCTAGTCTGGGCAGTATCGTAGGGGCTGTTACGCCTACACTGATTAATCTGGTGATTGGTTTTGTGGCAGGGTTAATCGTATTTATCTTGATTGGCTTTATTCAAAAAATCAGATCGAAATCAAAGCAGGCATAAATCAGGCCCGTTAAAATAAGCTGACTTTAAACTATAAGGAATCTCACTATGCGCTGGAAAGGACGTCGTGTTAGTAGCAATGTAGAAGACCGTCGTGGTGGTGGTGCCAAAGCCGGTGGAATCAGTATTCTCGGGTTGATTATTGCTTTCGTGGCCTGGAAGTTTTTTGGCGTTGATCCACAGCAAGCCTATCAAACCACCAAGCAGGTCACGCAAGGGGTTTCTAGTGCAGAAACACGGGGTCTGGAAAATCCAACGCCAGAACAGCAAGAAGCGATCGATTTTGTAGGAACTGTGCTTGCCGATACAGAAGATACTTGGTCTCAAGTATTTCAGCAGCAGCTGAACCAGCAATATACTCCGCCTAAACTGGTTCTATTTAGTGGTGTGGTAAATTCTGGTTGTGGTACAGCGCAATCGGCCATGGGACCTTTCTACTGTCCGGCAGACCAGAAAGTTTATATTGATACGGCATTCTTTAAAGATATGCGTACTCAGATGGGAATTAGCGGGGAACAGAACTCAACCGAGTTATCTCGCAATGATCAGGCTGGTGATTTTGCTCAAGCCTATGTGGTAGCGCATGAGGTGGGTCATCATATCCAGACCATTCTAGGTATTTCTTCACAGGTACAGCAGGCACGTCAACAAGCTACTCAAGCACAGGGTAATCAGCTTTCTGTACGTCAAGAACTACAGGCGGATTGTCTGGCTGGGGTATGGGCTTATCATAACCATGAGCGTACGCAGTTCCTGGAGCAGGGTGATGTGCAGGAAGCCATGGATGCGGCACACAAGATCGGTGATGACTATCTGCAGAAAAAGGCACAAGGCCATGTCGTACCAGACAGCTTTACGCATGGTACCAGTGCACAGCGGGTAAAATGGTTTAATACCGGCCTGAAATCAGGTCAGATGTCTGCTTGTGATACTTTTAATCAAAATATCTAAAACTAAAAATCAAAAAAGGGGAGCAAATGCTCCCCTAATGATTGAATAGTTATTTTTCCAGAAAACGACGGAAGTTTTTCAAAATCTTGATACTGACAAATAAGGCAGCCAAGGCAAATAGCGAAATCGCAAAGAGAATATATTTTAAATTGCTGATGTCATTATTATAAAATTGCTTCAATTCATTTTTGGAATAGCTAAGTTTAGTGATCTGACCAGTTCGACTATCTTGGAACTGAATATTTTCAATATAAAAATAATTTCTCACTTTTACTAAATTAACATTTTGAATCTGCCGGGTATGTGACTGATTATAGTCATCAGTACATAGGGCCGCATAATGCTCACAGCTGATTTTTGCTGCATAACCATTTCCCGCAATCAGGATAAACAGCGCATTGTCTGGACGTTGATTATTAGACACCAGTACATATTGTGCTTTGGCACTGCTTTTTAAAGGAATGCTCACGGCTTGCTGATAATATTGATCTGCTTTCAGAATTTCCTGAACTTTGGCAACACAGGTAAACATCAAGGAGAGTGTGACCAGAAAAATGACAGCAGCGAGACATAGACGGAATATGGTTTTGACAGTTTGATGCATAGGAGAAAATTTCTAAATAGAAAGAAGAGAGATGAGCAATAAAGTGCTTTAAGACTGTATGTTAAATCATCAGTTGTGAATATTGAAAAGAAACTTAACTTAATTCGAAAAAAAATGGGACTAAACTTGATCCGATAAAATATACTGTTTTTTTAAATTTATATTTCAAGTAAATCTTTCAGCTCACGGCTGCAAATTGCCAAATCTTAGGAAACCTAATGGGAAGTTTCTTTTTTTTACAACTGTTGACGGTGGTCTTTGCTCTGTCAATTGCCACTACCATGTTCAACAAACGTGTTCTAAGTTTTCCTCAAGCCATTGGTGTGCCGATTGTTTCCGCTATTTTTGTATTTATCCTGCAATGGTGCGCCAGCCTGTTACAGGGTAATCCATTTTTTAGCATCAATATTGATAATATTGAGAAAGCAGTGCGCCATGTCGATTTTTATGACTTCCTGATTAATGGGGTGATCTGTTTCATTCTGACTTCATCCGCATTGAAGTTTAAGGTTTCAGATTTACGCAATCACTGGCGGCCGATTGGTATTCTGGCCAGTCTGGCATTGGTTTTCTGTGCAGTTTTCTTTGGTATTGCGCTGTACGGTTATCAGTTTCTGATTGGCAGCCATGTCGATATATTAGTCCTGCTATTACTCGGTGCTGCGCTCGGAGCAACGGATCCCATTGGGATTAAAGGTGTACTCAGTTCGGTACGCGCACCCCATCATTTGATCGTGAAACTGGAAGGTGAGTCGCTGTTTAATGATGCGATGTGTATTGCATTATTTATGACTTTACTGAATGTACTGCAAGGTGAAAACTTTACCGTACTCGCCGTCCTGCAAACATTGCTTTATGAAATTGTCGTGGCAGTCTTGATCGGGATCGGTTTTGGTCTGGCGATTTTACGTATTCTGCGCGGTAAACATGAAATGGAATCACTGATATTAACTACTGCACTGTTGGCTTGTGGTTCATATCTGGTTGCTTTATTGGCGCATGCTTCTGCACCAATTGCCTGTGTAATTGGAGGTTTGATTGTCGGGAATAAATGGAAAGAAATTCTGGCTGATGCAGATATCGGTGATGTAAACCATTTCTGGCATACGGTAGAGGGAATTATCAATTCCTTCCTGTTCACCTTGATCGGTCTGGAACTGTTCATTATTGATCTAAGCACCAGTCTGGTTCTAGGCGGGATTGTCGCTTTCATAATTCTGCATTTGGCACGCTTCCTGGCCAACCATCTGTCTTTTGCATTATTCCCTAGAATGCGTAAAAAAAGTTATAACGGCAGTTTAACCATTCTGTCTTGGGGCGGTGTACGTGGCGGGATTTCCTTAGCCCTGATTCTGGCAGTGGCCAATATTCCGCAACTGGAAGCGTATAGCAGTATTCTGATTGGATATACTTTTATTGTGGTGCTTCTTTCCGGAGTAGTTTGTGGTCTAGGTTTGCCAGCAGTAATGAATGCTTTCTATTACAACCCGAATGAAGAAACTCAAGGTTTTAAGGGCTGGTATCAGCGGATGTGCCACAAGATGAATCGTCGCGGTTTTCAGTATATTGTAGGGGAGGATGCAAATGGAAATGAAACCATCACCATCTTCCAGCCTGAAATGCTGATTGATAAGAAAGATGCAGATGGAGTAGCAACGGTGCATCATCCTGACAAAGTACAGGAAGTAAAACGTTTAGAGAATCCGGAGAATTTCTAATTTTTAGAATTTTCTATCAAGATTGAAAGCCTATGACATCAAGTGCAAGCCAGGAAATGGCACAAATGATTCTGAGTGTGGTCAGCCAGATTCCTTATGCGAAGGTAGCGACCTATGGACAGATCGCTAAGCTGGCTGGCTTGCCTAAACATGCACGTCTGGTAGGTAAGGTTTTAAGTCAGCTTGATACAGAAACCGATTTGCCTTGGCATCGTGTCCTGAACGCTCAAGGTAAGATCAGTCTCAATAAACTGGATGAATATGGACATAATATTCAACAGCAAAAGTTAGGCGCAGAAGGAATTCTATGTGTTGGAAATCGGGTCAGCTTAAAGCAGTATCAATGGGATGGATTTGTTTGAAAGAGAAATCCCCACTTGATTGAAGTGGGGATTTTTTTATTACTTACGGATGACCATTACAGGAACAGTGGCCTGTCCCAAGATGCTTTGCGCAACACTACCCAGGAACAGTTTCTTGAAGCCAGTACGGCCATGTGAGCCAATCACAATCAGATCAGTATTCAAGGATTCTGCTGCTTTGACAATTTCACTATAAATCACCTGACCTTCGAGTAGCTGGGTCTCTGCATCAATACCTGCCGCAGCAAATTTCGCTTTTGCTTCATCAAGTGTCTTCAGAATTGCAGTACGGGCACGTTCAACCAGGTCATTGGTTTGAGCTGCTGTAATGTATTCAGCAGCGATATAGGGATCAAGTGCCAGCACCTGAACCACTGTCACTTTACTGTTAAATGCTTTGGCAATTTCGACGGCTTTATCGACTGCAGCGTAGGAAGTTTCTGAACCGTCAACAGGTACTAAAATATGTTCAAATGCCATTAGAATTCTCCTTATCGGAAATAAGTTTTATAAAAATATGACGCGTTAAAATCGTATACGAATTGTTGTTTATACTTTGATCATAACGCGTATTTTATAAAAATAAAACCAAGTAAATACCTCAGTATTATGTTTAACAAAGCAATAATTTTTAATGGTTGGTATATTTTCTAAGTTTTTGATTTATATTTATATTTTGAGATTAAAATAATATGATTTTAGAATATTAATGAACTAACTTAAAAAAGCCATCTGATTTTAATACTGCGTTATTACCTGTAATTTTAGATTCAAAAAATCCCTGTTATATAAAACTATAGGAACAGGTTTAAAATTGAGATTTTAATAATGAAAAATCTATCAAACTGCATAAAGATAGACTGCTATTTCTAATAGTAACCTTCTATCAGCATAATTTTAGTGTTCTAAAACTTCCCTTTCCAAGGGTGGGTTAATACCGTTATTTTCTTTTTTAAATTGAGCACGATCTGTAATGGATTTCTCACATTCATTATAGTGATCAATTGCAAAGTTTTTAATTAAGGCGGAACGTCCAGACTGATCTTGGGGTATTTCATATTTAAACGCTTTTTCAGTAAGTTTTATACCAATCAGAGCATGGAGATCATTCGCTGTACCGTAGTGCTGTTTCATTTGCTGAATCATCCATTTCTGTGGTGCACCTTTCAGCCTAAAGAGCATGACTTCTTGAGCCAGACTTTTCACATCATCACATCCTGAAAATCTGCTGCTTGGATGAATAACAGTTGCATTGGCTAAACTTATAAAACTCAATAGGGGGCAGGCTTAGGTATATTTTGAATTTCATCATCTTCAGTTTTGCTTTAATCCAGAGATACTATTGGCCATATTTGGAAAAGTATTATAGCGATAGGAAAAGGTCCTAGATTCACTTTTTATTTTGTTTCTTCAGCAAGTTATTCTTAAAATTAAATATTATATGATACGACTTCGATTTAGAATTGGCTTTAAAAGTTGGTACCAATTTTTGTAGATTCTGTTATGGGATTTCGAATTAAATCATGATTTGTACAAAGTTTAAGAGTTTATGATTAATTTGCATAAAGACTGAACATTTGTGGTTTAAAATGCTTGACGATACAACCTGAAATTACGATAATGCGCACACAGTTTACGGCTATGTAGCTCAGTTGGTTAGAGCACCGCACTCATAATGCGGGGGTCACAGGTTCAAGTCCCGTCATAGCCACCATTTTTAAAGACCAAGCTCTCAGCTTGGTCTCTTTTTTTGTGCCATAAAAATATCAATAAAAAATTAAGAGAAAGTTCTTCTAAATATCTGTCTGTTTAAATTTTTGAATCTTCTTTTAATTTCTTAACTCTATTTATTGCTTAAAGATAAAAAAATGCCCAAGCATTTACTTGGGCATTATGGCTGATCTGGTTTAGTTAAAACTTAGATACCTGCTTTCCAACCATTAACGATCGGATAGCGACGTTCACGACCATAAGAACGCGAGCTAATACGTGGACCAATCGCACCCTGACGACGTTTGTATTCGTTAATATCCACCAGACGAATCACTTTTTTCACAACTTCAGCTTCAAAGCCTTTGGCAATGATGTCATCCTGGCTCAGATCTTCTTCAATATAAGCATAAAGAATCGCATCAAGTACTTCATAAGCCGGTAATGAATCCTGATCGACCTGATCTGGACGAAGTTCTGCTGATGGTGGGCGAGTAATGACACGCTCAGGAATCACAGGAGTTTCTGCGATGCTGTTACGGTATTTCGCAAGTTCAAACACAATGGTTTTATAAACATCTTTTAATACCGCAAAACCACCGACCATATCGCCATATAGTGTGCAGTAACCAACGGCAAGTTCAGATTTATTACCGGTTGCCAGAACCAGATTGCCGAACTTGTTAGACAGCGCCATTAATAGCGTACCGCGTGCACGTGCTTGCAGGTTTTCTTCAGTGGCATCTACAGGGGCATTGCCAAAGAATGGATACAGGGTTTGCAAGAAGCCACTTACAATCGGGTTAATCTCGGCAATACCGAAAGTTACACCCATGGTTTTTGCCTGTTCAGTAGCATCTTCTACACTGATCTGAGCAGTATAGGTATAAGGCATCATCACTGCTTGGACTTTATCAGGGCCAATCGCATCTGCTGCGATGGCAAGAGTCAAGGCAGAGTCAATACCACCAGACAGACCCAGAATTACACCTGGGAAACCTGAACGTTGTACATAGTCACGAGTTGCCATCACCAGACTTTGATATATCTCAGCCATGGTTTCCAGCGCTGGAGTAATCGTGCCTTTGCTGAACTCTAATTTTTCTGCATCGTATTCAGCGATATACAAGCCTTTTTCAAAACTAGGCGCTTGCAGAGCCACTTCGCCTGATTTATTTAGGACAAAGCTGGTGCCGTCAAAGATGAGATCATCTTGGCCACCTACCTGGTTACAGTACACCAGATTGATATTCAACTGTTTGACCAGCGCGGCCATGGTATCGATACGGTGTTGCGGTTTGCCAACTTCGTATGGGGAAGCATTCAGAACCAGCGCAGTATCAATATTTAGTTGAGCCAGCTGTTGAACCGTAGACAATGACCAGACATCCTCACAGATCAGAACACCAAACTTGTGTCCCAGATATTCGAAGACCAGATGCTGATGCCCTTCACCAAAATAGCGTTTCTCATCAAATACACCATAGTTTGGCAATGTCTGTTTATTATAAACCCCTAAAACTTCGCCATCTTTCATAACGGCGGCTGAGTTATAGCGTTCACCATCTTCGGTTTGATTGACAAAACCAAAGACCATGACGATATCTTTTACTTCAGTCAGTTTCTCAAACGCCAGTTTTGTACGTTTAGCCAGACTTGGACGAATTAATAAATCTTCAGCCGGATAACCTAAAGTTGAAAGTTCAGGGAAAATAATAAGATCAGCATTATCTTTTTTGGCCTGATTTGCCAAATCTATCATTGTCTGCGTATTTGCATCTAAATTGCCCACATGTGGAGAGAATTGAGCAATCGCAATTTTAAAACTTTTCATTCCAATTAAGTCCTATTCCTATAGGTGAGTACACTAAATCACTGATTTTTAAAATTCTAATTATCCAGCTGAGTGCAGTTTGATACGAACAAAATGCCAAATGGCCAAAATTAAAAAAAGTCATGACCGCATGATCATTAAATCTTGATTTGCGAGCTAAAAATATCATACTTGGCTTATTTTATCGAAATTTGAGGCAGATGCTAGAGCTGTTTCAAGAGAATTGAAACAGATACACAAAGTTATGATCAGAAATGACTTATTATGGTGCTTTTTTATTCTGGTAAATTCACAAAAATACTCAAATAGATTTAAATGTGTTTATTTTTCAAAAATAGAAATCAACAGAATACTTGAGTGAAAAATATTCAATATCATCTGCTTATCTGATTTTTTAAAATAATATTGGGAATTTTTTTTAGAAAAATATCGCGTGCAATATCTCCCTGTTGTTCAATGTTATAGTCTAAAAAGGATTTGTTGGGATTAAATTGATATTTGTAAGGATTATATTTTCCCATACTTAAAAAATAAGCGGCTTGTAAAAAAGCGCCCTTAAACAACACATTAATATTCTGCTGATATTGATAAATATGCGCCATTTCATGAATGAAAAGCGCCTGATAAGAACGGCTTTCTTTAGAATAATCGTCCCGATAATTCAAGTTGCGGACGTGAATATAACCACTTGGTGCCATAATCACATGCTTGGATTGCCAAGGCAGGAAAGGGTGATTCATGACACGGACTGCTGAATAGTCAATCAGGTCAGCAAAGACTTGCTGGCAAAGCTTGATTTCCCCTGAAGTTAAGTTCCGGCTTTTAAACTGATCAAAACGAATCATTCTCAGGATGAAGGGAAGCAGGTAAAACAGCATTAAAACTCAATCCTTAACGATATAAGAGTAATTTCTAGAAATTTGTAGAAATTGAAAATTCTTCAGGTTTACTATTTTAAGTTTTTCACATCTTGGTTGTGTTGGTTTTTGTCAGTCATAAAAAAACCACCCAGAAGGGTGGTTTTTACGTCTTTCAACGCTAACCGAATTAACGGTTGATGTCGCGTTGAACTTCACCAGTGTAAAGCTGACGAGGACGACCGATCTTGTAAGGACCGCTGTGCATTTCTAACCAGTGGCTGATCCAACCAACTGTACGTGCAAGCGCGAAGATCACAGTAAACATTTCTGTTGGGATACCAATCGCTTTAAGGATGATACCTGAGTAGAAGTCTACGTTAGGGTAAAGGTTACGTTTGATGAAGTATTCGTCAGAAAGCGCGATACGTTCAAGTTCCATAGCAAGAGCAAGCTGTGGATCGTTGATGCCAAGAGCACCAAGAACTTCGTCACAAGTTTCTTTCATTACTTTCGCACGTGGATCGAAGTTTTTGTACACACGGTGACCGAAGCCCATGAGTTTAACTTCTTTAGTTTTCACTTTTTCCATGAAGCCAGCAACGTTTTCTACAGTGCCGATTTCATCAAGCATCTTAAGAACAGCTTCGTTCGCACCACCGTGAGCAGGACCCCAAAGTGCAGAGATACCAGCAGCGATACATGCATATGGGTTAGCGCCAGTAGAACCAGCTAAACGTACTGTAGACGTAGAAGCATTTTGTTCGTGGTCAGCGTGAAGCGTGAAGATACGGTCCATTGCTTTCGCAAGGATTGGATCTACTTTGTAGTCACGGTCTGCAGGAGTTGCAAACATCATGTACAGGAAGTTTTCAGCGTAAGTCAAATCGTTACGTGGGTAAACGAATGGTTGACCAACAGTGTATTTGTAGCTCCAAGCTGCCAAAGTAGGAATCTTAGCGATTAAACGAATCGCAGTGATTTCACGATGGTTAACATCTTCGATGTCCAGATTGTTGTGATAGAACGCAGACAACGCACCAACAACACCAACCATGATTGCCATAGGGTGAGCATCACGACGGAAACCGTTATAGAAGCGGCTTACTTGATCGTGAACCATAGTGTGGTTACGAACTTTAGCGTCGAATTCTTCTTTTTGCTCAGCTGTTGGAAGCTCGCCATTAAGAAGTAAGTAGCAAGTTTCTAGGTAATCAGCTTTAGTTGCTAACTGGTCAATTGGGTAGCCACGGTGTAAAAGAACACCTTTATTACCATCGATGAAAGTGATTTTAGACTCGCATGCAGCTGTTGCCATAAAACCAGGATCAAAAGTAAAGTGACCTGCAGCCAACACATCTTTAACGTCGATTACATCTGGGCCCAATGTGCCGCTGTAAATTGGTAATTCAATTTCTTTGCCATCAAGCTGTAAAACGGCTTTCTTGCCAGTTGCTTCAGACATTCAATAGATCTCCTGTCCTGGTGAATGTATATCCGAGTTGCCTATCAATCTTTTAATGCACAAAACGGACGGATCAAAAATTTGCTATAAGATTAGTGGCTACTGAAATTTTGTCAATTATACTTATGGATGAAAAATGACATTCTCACAGTGGTTTAGTCATTTATCTTGGTATAAAAAGTTTAATAAAATCACAGTACCAAACCTCTATAATAAGTCAAATTGAACAGAAGGTGCAGAAAAAAATATAGTCTTTGCCGTATTTGTAAGCGTTTTTTCCTAGCAAAAAATAAAGGAGAAATTGAGAAAATATTCTAAGACTGCAACTTAAAATTATATAAATCTCGTAACTTACATCGATTTCCTTAAGTTTTTACTTCAAACTTGAATTATAAATAAAAGCAATAAATTTTCTTTTTGGCTCTGTTTAATCGGCTAAAAAATAGCTCGTAAATTTGCTTCACTTTGTTTAATACAACTTAAACAAAAATAAATAAGTGTTTTTTTGAATATAAAATGTCTAAAAACATCAAAAAAACTATGATCTACAAAGAGATAAGTAGGTTTTAGTATAAAAATTCTAAATTGAGATGCCTTTATATAAATAGTCATTATTTATTTGTGAAATATATCCTTATGATTTTACTTGGGATTAATAAGGACTTAGGATCGAAATTATATTTTTGCTGTTCATCTTTAGTCTAAATCTACTTAGTCGAAGCTTGGCTAGATAACAGACTAAATTAATCAAGTTAATTATTAAAAAACAAATATCTAGAATGAGAATATGAAGATAAAGTAAGTGGGGGAGAACTTAAAGTTATTGTTAATGATTCTTATTTAAAGGTTTTTTGTTCAAAAAGCCAAATACAGTTGTTTGTATTTTAATAGTTCACGTTTTATAATTCAGTGTCGTTTTATGTTTAGGCATGTATTTGCCTGATAATGCCAGCTTTCCTTCGAATTAATTCCAACAAACTCCGGATGGAGTTTTTAACTACAGGATGCCCGCTGTGAAAAGCAACAGACCTGTCAATTTGTCCATGGGTCAAGTTTTAGAAGTAAACTTAAAATCACCCGTGGCTATTGCATCAATTCTACACCGTCTTTCAGGTGTCATCGTATTTTTACTCGTACCGGTCCTTTTGTGGCTGTTGGATAAATCATTGTCTTCAGCAGAAGGTTTTGCTGAAGTGCAGGAAATCTTTAACGGTTTCTTTGTCCGCTTTATCGTATGGGTATTTGTAGCCGGCTTAATTTATCATTTGTTCACTGGTATTAAGCACTTACTTGCAGATATCGGCGTTGCAGAAGAACTGCAAAGCGGTCGTACTGCAGCTACTATTTCATTAATCTTGTCTGCAATCGGTATTGTTGCAGCATTTGTATGGATCGTACTCTAATGAAAAGTGCTACTGGTTTAACAGGTTCAGGTTCTCGTGATTGGTTTGTCCAACGCATCAGTGCTGTAGTTCTAGCTGTTTATACCGTTGTGGTGTTTGGTTGGATCCTACTGAATGGTGGCTTCAACTACGAGCAATGGTACGGCTTTATGATGACAGTTCCAATGAAGATCATGTCTTTGTTGGCAGTCTTATCTCTTGTTGCGCATGCATGGATCGGTATGTGGCAGGTATTCACTGACTATGTGACTACTCGTCAAATGGGTCCATCAGCATCAGGTTTACGCCTTGTACTGACTTCAGCAGTGATTATTGCTGTATTTGCATATGCGATCTGGGCAATCCAGATTTTTTGGGCGAATTGATAGGAAACAATCATGGGCGCTATAACCCCTAAAGAAGATTACACAAATATTCCACACGAAACTTTCGATGCAGTTATCGTTGGTGGTGGTGGTTCTGGTATGCGCGCTTCTTACCAACTTGCTCAAGCAGGTTTGAAAGTTGCGGTACTGACTAAAGTATTCCCAACACGTTCTCACACTGTAGCAGCGCAGGGTGGTATCGGTGCATCTCTTGGTAACATGCAAGAAGATAACTGGCACTACCACTTCTACGACACAGTTAAAGGTTCTGACTGGTTAGGTGACCAAGACGCGATCGAGTTCATGACTCGCGAAGCACCGCAAGTGGTATACGAATTAGAACATTTAGGTATGCCATTTGACCGTAACGCAGATGGTACGATTTATCAACGTCCATTTGGTGGCCACTCTGCAAACTACGGTGAAAAAGCAGTTCCACGTGCATGTGCTGCAGCCGACCGTACAGGTCACGCTCTTCTTCATACGCTTTATCAAAGCAACGTGAAAATGGGTACTCAGTTCTTCGTTGAATGGATCGCGCTTGACCTGATCCGTAACGAAGCTGGTGATGTACTGGGTGTGACAGCAATCGATCAGGAAACTGGTAAAATTGCTGTATTCCAGGCGAAAGCTACATTATTCGCTACAGGTGGTGCTGGTCGTGTTTACCGTGCATCTACTAATGCTTATATCAATACTGGTGACGGTCTTGGTATGGCAGCTCGTGCAGGTATTCCATTACAAGATATGGAATTCTGGCAATTCCACCCTACAGGTGTTGCGGGCGCAGGCGTACTGTTGACTGAAGGTTGTCGTGGTGAAGGTGCAATCCTTCGTAATAAAGACGGCGAACCGTTCATGGAACGTTATGCACCGACTCTGAAAGACTTGGCTCCTCGTGACTTCGTATCACGTTCTATGGACCAGGAAATCAAAGAAGGTCGTGGTTGTGGTCCTAAAGGTGATTATATCCTTCTTGATATGACTCACTTGGGTGCTGACACCATCATGAAACGTCTGCCATCTGTATTCGAGATTGGTAAGAAATTCGCGAACGTTGACATTACTAAAGAGCCAATTCCTGTAGTACCTACAATCCATTACCAAATGGGTGGTATTCCTACAAATATTCATGGTCAGGTAGTTGTTCCTGAGTCTCCAGAATCTGAAGCTCTAGTAACGAACTACGACAAGAATACTGATACCTATTCTACTAACCAAGAAGGTCGCAACTTCACGAAACCAGTGAAAGGCTTCTATGCGATCGGTGAATGTTCATGTGTATCTGTACACGGTGCAAACCGTTTAGGTACAAACTCACTGCTTGATTTGGTTGTATTTGGTAAGGCTGCTGGCCAGCACATCATCGACTACGTGACTAAACACCACGGTGATGAGTATGAACCGCTTCCTACAACTGTGCTTGAAAACACAATTAAGCGTGTTCGTAAGCTCGATGAATCAACAACTGGTGAGAATGCTCAAGAAGTTGCTGATGCAATCCGTGACATCGTTCAAGACCACGCGGGTGTATTCCGTACAACTGCGCTGCTTGAAGAAGGTGTAAAACAAATTCTTGCAATTGAGCCGCGTGTTCGCAACATTCACTTGAAAGACAAATCTAAAGTATTCAATACTGCACGTATTGAAGCTCTAGAAGTTGAAAACCTGTATGAAGTTGCTAAAGCGACCTTGATTTCAGCTGCTGCACGTAAAGAATGTCGTGGTGCTCACACTGTGGTAGATTTCGAATTACCACCAGATCACCCAGAGTATCCATATGGCCGTCGTGACGACGAGTGGATGAAACACACCTTGTGGTTCTCTGCTGATAACCGTCTTGAGTACAAGCCAGTGCGTTACAAACCACTTTCGGTTGATGCAATTCCACCGAAACCACGTACATTCTAATCAGGAGATTAAAGATGAGTAGAGGTACTCGTACATTTCATATCTACCGCTACGATCCTGATAAGGATAAAGCACCGTATATGCAAACTTTTAAGCTTGAACTGACTGATAAGCACCGTATGTTGCTTGATGCGCTTCTTGCATTAAAAGTACAGGACGAATCTTTGACATTCCGTCGTTCATGCCGTGAAGGGATCTGTGGTTCTGATGGTGTGAACATCAACGGTAAAAACGGTTTGGCGTGTCTTTGGAACCTGAACGATTTACCAAATGAAATCACGATTCGTCCACTACCTGGTCTTCCAGTAATCAAAGATCTTGTAGTTGACATGAACCAGTTCTACGATCAGTACAACAAGATTCATCCGTTCTTGATCAACAACCAGCCTGCACCTCCTAAAGAGCGTCTGCAGTCTCCTGAAGAACGTGAACACTTGAATGGTCTGTATGAATGTATTCTTTGTGCATGTTGTTCAACTTCATGCCCATCATTCTGGTGGAACCCAGACAAGTTCTTGGGTCCTTCAGCATTATTGAATGCATACCGTTTCATCATCGATTCGCGTGATACAGGTACTCAAGAGCGTCTGGCTCGTCTTGACGATCCGTTCTCTCTGTTCCGTTGTAAAGGTATCATGAACTGTGTATCTGTATGTCCTAAAGGCTTGAACCCTACTAAAGCAATCGGCCACATCCGTAACATGCTTCTAGATATGGCTGGCTAATTTAGACTGCAATAAACAGTTTTTCAAAAAGCACACCACTTGGTGTGCTTTTTGCTTTATAGGGCTCCATAAACGAACAGTGGTCGTGAAAACTGCTGTTATTGGTGCTGTATCTCATATGATCAAATCGGGTGATGAATCATTGCAGAACATTTTGGTCGGATTTATGCACTATTATGATGTTGTTTGAGGTATTTATGATTTTTAGATGTAATTCTGGACTGAAAAAGGTTTTCAATAATGTTATTATATAACGCAAAGTTGCAAAGGGAGTGGATTGGAAGATTTACTCTCTTTTTGTTTATCAAAAAGATGTAGGACTTTGGTCTACGCTGAATGTGTTTTTCATTTAAAGCTCCCTATGTTAGAGTAATTTCTGATAGAAGTATTTGACTAAAAAACATGCGTTCCTCGTCAAAAAAATCAATTGATTAGTCGAGATCGTGATAGCATTTAGCACAAGACTATATTTAAAAAATGTGTGGGCCGATGTACATTTTTTAAACACGGAAGAGGTTGAGAATAGTATATAAATGTAAGTCAAAGTCGCTTTAGAAAAAATATAGTTTAAATCTTTGTTTTTTCTAAGTCGATTTGCAAAAAATTGCTCGGTCACGATCGGGTATTCAATGAGTGATGATGCCGCTGAGGGGCGTTATTGTTCATTAAACATATCAAGAATTTTCTTGGTGTGGTGATAACGCCTCATGGCTTATGCCTTATGGGGGACTAATGTTGAATTATCAATTTGACATTACTAATCCTGGGTTTTGCTTAAAAAGCATCCTGAAAATGTTTTTGCAATAGGAAATGGGTCCACAAATGCAAGAAGTTGCTGACGCTCTGCGTCTTGACACTGAACTTTCCGCTGATAGTGCAGCGTATATTGAAGAACTTTATGAGCAGTACCTCACTGCTCCAGACTCAGTGGGTGCTGACTGGAGAGCGTACTTCGATAAATTCCCAAAAGGTGATCAACCACACAGTAATGTACGTGAGCAATTCCTACTTTTAGGTCGCAATTCAAGCCGTATTCAGCCTGTTATCCAATCGACAGTAAGTTCAGAGCATGAACGTCGTCAAATTGGCGTTTTACAGCTGATTGCTGCGTACCGTAACCGTGGCCACCAAAAAGCAAAATTGGATCCATTAGGTCTGGCTAAACGCGAAGTTGTGCCAGATCTTGATCTTTCTGCGCACGGTTTAACTCAGTCTGATCTGGACACTATATTCAATACCGGTAACCTTGCGATTGGTAAGGAAGCAGCGACTTTGGGCGAAATGGTCCAAGCGATGGAAGCGACTTACTGTAGCTCTATCGGTGCTGAATACATGCACATCGTGGATACCAAAGAAAAACGCTGGATCCAGCAACGTCTTGAAAGCGCACGTGGTCAATATGGCCTGAGTGCTGATCAGAAAAAACATGTTCTTGAACGTTTAACTGCGGCTGAAGGTCTGGAAAAATACCTCGGTAATAAATTCGTGGGTGCAAAACGTTTTGGTGTTGAAGGCGGTGAGTCTTTCATTCCTATGGTGAATGAATTGATCCAGCGTGCCGGTTCTGTAGGCTGTAAAGAAGTCGTAATCGGTATGCCACACCGTGGTCGTCTGAACCTTCTGGTTAACATCATGGGTAAAAACCCGGCTGACCTGTTCGGTGAGTTCGAAGGCAAATCACTACACAAGAAAGGTTCTGGTGACGTTAAGTATCACCAAGGTTTCTCTTCTAACGTGATGACTCCAGGTGGTGAAGTTCACTTGGCATTGGCGTTTAACCCATCTCACCTTGAAATCGTTGGACCTGTAGTTGAAGGTTCTGTACGTGCACGTCAAGTCCGTCGTAAAGACATTGGCGGTGATGACGTATTGCCAGTCATTGTTCACGGTGATGCTGCATTTGCAGGTCAGGGCGTAAACCAAGAAACCTTCCAGATGTCACAGACTCGTGGTTACACAGTAGGTGGTACAGTTCATATCGTAGTGAACAACCAGGTTGGTTTCACCACATCTGATCCACGTGATGCGCGTTCTACAGAATACTGTACTGATATCGCGAAAATGATTCAGGCGCCGATCTTCCATGTAAATGGTGATGATCCTGAAGCTGTGTTGTTTGTTGCTCAGCTTGCCCACGATTTCCGTCATACTTTCCGTAAAGACGTTGTGATCGACATGTTCTGTTACCGTCGTCGTGGTCATAACGAAGCGGACGAACCAGCTGCAACTCAGCCAATGATGTACCAAGTGATCAACAAAAAAGCGACAACTCGTACGCTTTATGCTGACAAACTGGTTCAAGAAGGTGTACTTGATCGTGCTACTGCAGATCAAATGGTTGAACAATACCGTTCTGATCTTGAAGCAGGTAAACATGTTGCCAATGCACTGGTTCTAGAACCGAACAAAAAAATGTTTGTAGACTGGACACCGTACCTGGGTCATGAATACACAGACGAGTGGGATACTACTTGCGATCTAGAACGTCTTAAAGAGCTTGGCCGCAAAATGCGTGAGCTTCCAGAAGGCTTCGTGATGCAGCGTCAGGTATCTAAAGTAATTGACGACCGTTTGAAAATGCAAACTGGTGAAATGCCGCTGAACTGGGGTGCTGCTGAAACTCTAGCCTATGCATCACTGCTAGATGATGGTTATCTGGTTCGTTTAACTGGTGAAGACGTGGGTCGTGGTACATTCTCACACCGTCATGCAAAACTGCATAACCAGGTAGATGGCTCAACTTATATTCCACTTTGCCATATCAAAGAGAACCAACCGCGTGTTGCGATCTATGACTCTTTATTGTCTGAAATGGCAGTACTGGCATTTGAATACGGTTACGCGACTACTCTTCCTAAGAGCCTGATCATCTGGGAAGCTCAGTTCGGTGACTTTGCAAACTGTGCACAGGTGGTGATCGACCAGTTCATCTCATCTGGTGAAACCAAATGGGAACGTGTATGTGGTCTGACTATGCTTCTGCCACACGGTTTCGAAGGCCAAGGTCCTGAGCACTCATCTGCACGTCTGGAACGTTTCTTGCAACTATGTGCTGAAGACAACATGCAAGTGATGACTCCAACTACACCTGCACAGATCTTCCACGCGTTACGTCGTCAGGCAATCCGCCCGATCCGTAAACCAATGATCATCATGTCACCTAAATCATTGCTTCGTCACAAGTTGGCTGTGTCTAACCTGGAAGAACTGGCTAACGGTACATTCCAGACTGTGATCGACGAAGTAGATAACATCAACAAAGCAGACGTAACTCGTCTAGTACTGTGTGGTGGTAAGGTTTACTACGATCTGGTTGAAAAACGTCGTGAAAAAGAATTGAACAACACTGCAATTGTACGTATTGAACAATTGTATCCGTACCCAGAAGCACGTCTTGCAGAAGTTCTTGCTCAGTATCCAAACGTGAAAGAACTGGTTTGGGCACAAGAAGAACCGAAAAACCAAGGTGCTTGGTTGTTCATCGCGCCTCGTTTATATGACGATGTGATGAAAGCGGGCAAACAAATCCGTATTAGTTACGCAGGCCGTGAAGCTTCAGCTGCACCGGCGTGTGGTTCACCATACTTGCATGCAAAACAACAAGCTCAGCTCGTTAACGACGCTCTAGCGATCGATGCTGAATAATCCAGGAGATTCTAAATAATGGCAACCGAAATTAAAGCACCGGTATTTCCAGAGTCAGTTGCGGACGGTACGATCGCAACTTGGCACAAACAACCAGGTGAAGCAGTATCACGTGATGAAGTGATCTGTGATATTGAAACTGATAAAGTTGTTTTAGAAGTTGTTGCTCCTGCAGACGGTACAATTGCATCAATCGTTAAAAATGAAGGCGATACAGTGCTTTCTGCTGAAGTGATTGCACAGTTTGAAGAGGGTGCCGTATCTGGCGCAACTCAAACTCAAGCAGTTCAATCTGAAACTGAAGCATCAGTAGAGCAAGCTGCTGCAAAAACTGAAGCGGGTAATGCACCGATCGTTGAGCGTCAACAGGTTCAAGACCAAGCTCCAGCAGTACGTAAAGCATTGACTGAATCTGGTATCAATGCTGCTGACGTATCTGGTACAGGTCGTGGCGGTCGCATTACTAAAGAAGATGTTGCGAACCATCAGTCTAAACCTGCAGCGCCTGCTGCTGCACCGTTAAGCGTTGCGGTTGGCGAACGTATTGAAAAACGCGTTCCAATGACTCGTCTGCGTAAACGTGTTGCTGAACGTCTGCTTGCTGCAACTCAAGAAACAGCAATGTTGACTACGTTCAACGAAGTTAACATGAAACCAATCATGGAAATGCGTAACCAGTACAAAGAAGCGTTTGAAAAACGTCATGGTGCTCGTCTAGGCTTCATGTCATTCTTCGTTAAAGCTGCGACTGAAGCACTGAAACGCTATCCAGCAGTGAATGCGTCTATCGATGGCGACGACATTGTTTACCATGGTTACTATGACATCGGTGTAGCAGTTTCTTCTGATCGTGGTTTGGTGGTTCCTGTACTTCGTGATACAGACCGCATGAACTATGCTGAAGTTGAAAACGGTATCCGTGCATATGCTGGTAAAGCGCGTGAAGGTAAACTTGCAATCGAAGACATGACTGGTGGTACTTTCACAATTACCAACGGTGGTACTTTCGGTTCATTGCTTTCAACTCCAATCTTGAACACTCCACAAACTGCGATTCTGGGTATGCATAAAATCCAGGAACGTCCTATGGCAGTGAATGGTCAGGTTGAAATCTTGCCAATGATGTACCTAGCGCTTTCTTATGACCACCGTCTAATCGATGGTAAAGAAGCTGTAGGTTTCCTTGTAACAATCAAAGAATTGTTAGAAGAACCAGCTCGTCTGATCCTTGATCTTTAATTCTAAAGAATAAATCCATGGGCTTAGGGTGATCCTCTAGGCCCATTTTTGGAGAGAATAATGTCTCAACAATTCGATTTAGTTGTAATCGGTGGTGGCCCAGGTGGCTACGAAGCTGCAATTCGTGCTGCACAGCTTGGTTTTAAAGTTGCGTGTATCGAAAAACGTATTCATAAAGGTAAACCTTCTTTAGGTGGTACTTGCTTAAACGTCGGTTGTATTCCTTCTAAAGCACTTCTAGATTCTTCTCACCGTTATGAAGATACTGTTAAGCATTTAGATGACCACGGTATTACAACGGGTGAAGTTGCTTTCGATTTGTCTAAAATGCTGGCGCGTAAAGACAAAGTCGTTGAACAATTGACTGGTGGTGTTGCGCAGTTACTTAAAGGTAATGGCATAGAATGGTTACAAGGTACTGGTAAATTACTTGCTGGTAAAAAAGTTGAGTTCGTACCGCATGAAGGCGAAACTCAGGTTTTAGAGCCTAAATATGTCATCCTTGCATCTGGTTCTGTACCAGTCAATATTCCAGTTGCTCCTGTAGATCAAGACCTGATCGTAGACTCAACTGGTGCGCTTGAATTCCCAGAAGTGCCTAAACGTCTTGGTGTGATCGGTGCTGGTGTAATCGGTCTTGAACTTGGTTCAGTATGGCGTCGTCTGGGTGCGGAAGTTGTTGTATTTGAAGCAATGGACGCATTCTTGCCAATGGCTGACAAAGCATTGGCAAAAGACTACCAAAAACTGCTGACCAAGCAAGGTCTTGATATCCGCATTGGTGCAAAAGTTTCTGGTACTGAAGTTAACGGTCGTGAAGTGACTGTTAAATACAGCCAGGGCGGCGAAGACAAAGAACAGACTTTCGATAAGCTGATCGTTTGTGTAGGCCGTCGTGCTTATGCTGAAGGCCTATTGGCTGAAGACTCAGGTATCAAACTGACTGAGCGCGGTCTGGTTGAGGTAAACGACTGGTGTGCAACTTCTGTTGAAGGCGTATACGCAATCGGTGACTTGGTACGTGGTCCAATGCTTGCACATAAAGCAATGGAAGAAGGCGTAATGGCTGTTGAACGTATCCACGGTCATGCTGCTCAAGTGAACTACGATACTATCATTTCTGTCATCTACACTCACCCGGAAGCGGCTTGGGTAGGTTTAACAGAAGAGCAAGCCAAAGAAAAAGGTCATGAAGTGAAAACTGGTCAATTCGGTTTTGCTGTAAATGGTCGTGCTTTGGCTGCTGGTGAAGGTGCCGGTTTCGTGAAGTTTGTTGCTGATGCAAAAACTGATCGTCTACTTGGTATGCACGTGATTGGACCTGCTGCGTCTGATATCGTTCACCAAGGTATGATCGCACTTGAGTTTGTCTCTTCAGTTGAAGATCTACAGTTGATGACTTTCGGTCACCCAACATTCTCTGAAGTCGTACATGAAGCTGCTCTTGCAGTCGATGGTCGTGCGATCCACGCGATCCAACGTAAGCGTAAGTAATTCTTCGAAGAGCGGCTCAGGCCGCTCTTTTTACATTTGGTGGTTGTTTTTGAATGAATAATCATCTAAAAATAAAGATAAGTAAAATCTAAGATCCAAAAATACCAATATTGATTGATGTGAACCAAGAAATATTGGGAAAACGTGTAATAACAAAGTCAAATAAGTAGTAAAAGGTTAATCAATGAATTTACATGAGTATCAAGCAAAAGCGTTATTAAAAAAATATGGGATGCCTGTACAAGAAGGTATTCTTGCTACCAATGCTGAAGAAACAGTACATGCTTTTGAGCAGCTTGGTGGGAAGTTTGCAGTATTAAAAGCGCAGGTTCACGCAGGTGGTCGTGGCAAAGCGGGTGGGGTAAAAGTGGTAAAGTCGGCTGAAGAAGCAGCTGAATATGCCAATCAGATTATTGGTTCACGTTTAGTGACCTATCAAACCGATGCAAATGGTCAACCAGTCAATAGTATTTTGGTTTCTGAAGATGTTTATCCGGTCGAGCGTGAACTCTATTTAGGTGCAGTGGTAGACCGTTCTAGCCGTCGTATTACTTTCATGGCATCCACTGAAGGTGGTGTCGAAATTGAAAAAGTTGCAGAAGAAAATCCTGAAAAAATCATTAAAGTCGAAGTTGATCCTTTAGTAGGATTATTGCCATTTCAGGCGCGTGAAGTGGCGTTTGCACTTAAGTTAAAAGATAGCCAGATCAATCAATTTGTTAAAGTCATGACAGCTGCTTACCAAGCCTTTGTCGAAAATGATTTTGCTTTATTTGAAATTAACCCACTCTCTGTTCGTGAAAATGGTGACATTCTCTGTGTCGATGCCAAAGTCGGTATTGATTCAAATGCGCTATACCGTCTGCCTGAAGTTGCTGCTTTACGTGATAAATCACAAGAAAATGAGCGTGAGCTGAAAGCATCTGAATTTGACCTGAATTATGTTGCTTTAGAGGGTAATATTGGTTGTATGGTCAATGGTGCCGGTCTTGCGATGGCAACCATGGACATTATCAAGCTTTATGGTGGTCAACCAGCTAACTTCCTGGATGTAGGTGGTGGTGCAACCAAAGAGCGTGTCATCGAAGCATTTAAAATTATCTTGGCAGATTCTTCTGTACAAGGTGTCTTGATTAATATTTTTGGTGGAATTGTACGTTGTGACATGATTGCTGAGGCAATTATTGCAGCGGTTCAGGAGGTAAATGTCACTGTACCTGTAGTCGTTCGTCTTGAAGGGAACAATGCAGAGCTTGGTGCCAAGTTACTGGATGAATCTGGTTTGAAATTGATTTCTGCAAATGGCTTGGCCGATGCTGCAGAAAAAATTGTTGCTGCAGTAAAAGCTTAAGGAGTATCACAATGAGCGTATTAATTAATAAAGACACCAAAGTTTTAGTCCAAGGCTTTACAGGCAAGAACGGTACATTCCACTCTGAACAGGCTATTGCCTATGGCACTAAAGTTGTTGGTGGAGTAACACCGGGTAAAGGTGGTCAATCACATCTGGATCTGCCAGTATTTAATACTATGCGTGAAGCGGTGCAAGAAACTCAAGCTGATGCTTCTGTGATTTATGTGCCTGCACCTTTTGTCCTCGATTCTATTGTAGAAGCTGTTGACTCAGGTATTGAGCTGATTGTTGTGATTACTGAAGGTGTACCAACACTGGATATGCTAAAAGCTAAACGTTATCTGGAAACCAATGGTAATGGTACGCGTCTGATCGGTCCAAACTGTCCGGGTATCATTACGCCAGGCGAGTGTAAGATCGGGATTATGCCGGGTCATATTCATCAGCCAGGTAAGATCGGCATTATCTCACGTTCAGGTACTTTGACTTATGAAGCGGTTGCACAAACCACTAAATTAGGCCTTGGACAGTCAACCTGTATCGGAATCGGTGGTGATCCGATTCCAGGCATGAACCAGATTGATTGCTTGAAACTGTTCCAGGAAGACCCGCAAACTGAAGCCATTATCATGATTGGTGAAATTGGCGGTACTGCGGAAGAAGAAGCAGCTGAGTATATCCAGTCGCATGTGACCAAGCCGGTGGTAGGTTATATCGCTGGTGTAACAGCGCCGAAAGGTAAGCGTATGGGTCACGCAGGTGCCATCATTTCTGGCGGTAAAGGAACTGCTGAAGAGAAGTTTGCAGCTTTTGAACGCGCGGGAATGGCGTATACACGTAGTCCTGCAGAATTGGGTTCAACCATGCTTGAGGTTTTGAAAGAAAAAGGTTTGGCTTAATTTATTAAGCTGATAAAAAGCCCTCAATATTGAGGGCTTTTTTATAATTGCTGCAAAAGGAGATTAAAGTCTAACTAAATGATAATTCGAAAATTGAGTATTTAGTTATCTATACCAGCTTTAGCTTTCAGGCTTTGAGTCATCCCATTGATGTCACCACCCTGAATGCCTAATTCATTCATCAGGCTATCAATCAAAGGTGCCTGGCTACGATAACGCAAAGCACTATTCACCACCTGATCGGAGAGGGCAACATTGCTACCTTCATGATGGGCATCTGCCTGACAAGAGCCCGCATGTGTGCCATGTAAACCATTCACTTGCAGAATCTTGATGTCATCAATGTTTTCCATCGGCTTAACACTTTCACGAATGATTTCAGGTAAGTATTTCAGCATGGCTAGCCGGATTTGCATTTCCACCTGTTCAGATGACAGTACATTATTTGCTTCATTCACTGCGCGAGTACCTTCAGCATCGACTTGATACTGTTTCTCCATCGCTTGAGCAAGTAATACTTTGGCATCCGCTTCACCTTTAGCTTTCAGGCGAACTTTTTCAGCTTCGGCTTCAGCGGCAATACGAACCGCTTCTGCATCATCAGCTGCTGCCTGTTTGCCAGCTTCAGCTGCAACGGTAATGGCAATTGCATCTTTCTCAGCCTGTTCTTTCGCTGCAACCAGTTCAACCGCTTTTTGACGTTCAGCTTGCTGGATCTGACGGACGGTAACGACTTCTTCTTCCGCTTTAACCGCTTGAGCACGTGCCTGATCAGCTAAAGCTTTGGCTTCAGATTCAGCACGTGATTTTTCTGCAATCGCAATTGCACGATCCTGTTCAGCCAGTTCAATCGTTTTCTTCTGTTCAACTTGGGCTTTTTGAATAAGCTGGGCTTTCTGAATGTTTTCATTTTCAACATCACGAGCCGCCAAAATGCGTTTCAGTTCTACTTCACGTTCAGCAGCAATACGAGCTTCTTCCGCTTCACGTTTTTTTGCAGCTTCCTGAGCTGCAATTTCAGCTAACTGTTCAGCGCGGCGAATCGAAATTTCACGTTCCTGTTGCAGCTTGGCATATTCTTCTTCACGGATAATTTGTAGACGTGCTTGCTCGGCTTCCAGATTTTTGGCTTTAATGGCCAGATCTGTATCCTGTTCAATATGATTACGCTTACGGCGACGATCTTCAATCGTTTCAGTGAGTTTGGTCAGACCTTCGGCATCGAAAGCATTTTGCGGCAAGCTATACTAGTAAATATGGAGTTTCAAGCTATACTGAAAAAACATGGAATTATTGGAGTGTAAGAATTGAAAAATTCAACAAATGAAAAAAATGAAAGCACTGCCAGTCGAAAGATTTTAAATAATTATCGGCTTTATGCTTATGATTGTGACAACAATAAGTTTGTTGAGAAGAAAGGAGTTTATGCTTCAGCTTTTCCTGTTGTTATAAAATGTGATGGAACAGTATGGGATAAAGCAGCTTTATATTTGAATGCTTTAGCAATACAGCGCAAAAGTTCAAAGTTACTAAAAACTGTTGGAGATGATTTATTAGACTTTCTTAGATTCATGGAAACTCACAATATTGATATGTTGCATATACCTATAGAGAAGGAGTTAAGGGTTACATATCGTTATAGACAAGACTTATTGAATAGAGAAAAGTTAAGTCGAAATACTGCTGCTCAGAGAATAGCTCGAATAGTTGCATTCTATGAATATTGCTTTGACAATAATTTATTTACGAAAGAAGAGTTAAAAAATAGGTTGCCAAAAAAATTAAAAGATAGCCTTTTTGTAAAGCGTAAAGAAAAGAGATGGCGTAAAAATAGTCAGGGTTTTGGATTCCAGATAGAATATGAAGTATCTGATTTAAGTATTCCTAGAACACCTTCTGCTGAGCAATCAACTGATGCAATTAAAGATGGACGACAACTACATCCTCTCTCAGAGGAAGAACAAGAAGTTTTCCATAAATACCTGAAAAAACATACTAGTAGGTTATTTCAATTAATCTGCATTATTGCTCTTTGTACAGGAGCAAGGCTACAAGCTGTATGTACGTTAAGGGTTGAAGATATAAAAACAATGAAAGATGGTCGTACTGAGAAAGGTGCTTTCAAGGCTTTGAAAGTAGGTAATACTACGACAATAGATAATAAGCAAGATAAACCTTATAACATATTTTTTCCGATATGGTTGGTAGAAGAGCTTGCGGAATATATAAACTCAGAGGATTGGAAAGAACGAGCAGCTAAGAGCTATTATAAAAATAATAATAACTATGTTTTTTTAAGTAAACATGGTAATGCTTTATATACAAGCAGACTAGAAAATGAAGATAGAGAAAATAATAAATACCCAGTTGAACCTCATGATAGTGGCGTTGAAAGATCAGGTGAAGCTGTTAGAAAATATTTAAATGATATTCGGGTACTAATGAAAGAAAATAATGAACCTATCCGTAAATTTAGTTTCCATGATCTACGTGCAACATTTGGTTTAAACCTTTTACGCTATTTAGAAAGTAATAGTGAGTTACCTCTAGAAGAAATATTAGAAGAGATTAGAGAAAGAATGGGACATTCTAGTAGGATAATTACTGAAAGTTATATTAATTACCATGCACGTAATAAAGCTTATGAACGAGTAAGTGAGCAATATATGAAATCAATCTATAGGTATGATAATTAAATGCAAGTTAATAACCAGAATAAATTTGAAGAAAGACCAGTCAATTTTATAAGAATTGAGGATTTCAGTAATTTCTCTGAAAATGGTTATCCAATAGAATCACTTGTATTAATTGTTAAGAACGGCAATGATGATTTTTATTTTGATTATGGAGCTTTGTGTTTTAGTAAGCGAACAAAAACAAGTAAATTTACTCATTGTGCAAAAGTGGTTAAAGAGACTTATCATCCTGAAATGGCTAAAGCACTTAGAAATTATTTAAGTGATCAAATTATTTCTTTAACAGTTAAGGGTAGTTTTACCAAATTAAGCAAAATTCGCGTAACTGTAAATGATCTTTATGATATAAGTGAAAAAAATGGAATAGAATTAAAATTTGATGATATTAATAATTGTCACCAAATCTATGAAAAATATACTTCTATAATGCTTGATAAGGTAAGAGAAGGATTGAGTAATCCTGATTTTGTATCAACAGAAAAATATGCCTCACAACAACAAATCTGTTTTAAGTTTATTGCATCTAACTGTGAATTAAGTGGAAAATCATTTAAAAAGAATTATGTTGAAATCAAAAGTTTCTCTTCAGGTAATAAAGAGAAAAAAGTATATTCTGACGAAGAGTATAGTATTTTTTTAAGTCATTGTAAGAAACTTTACTATACTTTATCTGATTTTATATTAAATCAAGATAACCTTCCTATAATTGTTGATATCAATGATAATAAAAAACATATATATAAATATGTTTATATGATAAAAACACCAAGAGAAAACCAAAAAAAATATTTTATTGATTCAGTAAGTGGACGCTTTCTTAGTCGTCTTGAAACAGTGGAAAATGCCAAAAAAATAGACAATGTATCGGAATTGTCTGTGCGTTTTAAAACGTCTGAAGAGGATTTACCTTTTGATCTTAAAAAATCTTATAATCTCTATGAAAAATCGGTATTAAGAGCCAATGAACTTAATAGTAAAGAACGTTTGAAGATTATCAATTTAGCAGTAGCAAGTATGGCAACTCTATTGATAATGGATTCAGGTTGTAATCAATCTACCGTTTTCCAATTAAAAGCATCAGATGTAGAGAAGCTCAAAAATGACACTTCGAATCACAAGCTGATCGCTAGCAAAGCTCGTGCAGGTGGTAAAAAAGTTGAAATTCCGATAACTAAAAAAATGGTTAAAGCACTAAAAGATTATTTAATATTTAGAGAGAAAATATTAAATGAGTATGGTGAAGGATTAAAATTATTAATTAAGGACTCTCTATTCTTTGGTTTTACTCTTGATTTTTTTGTAACCACACGCGAAGTAATTAGTCCTCTATGCCTTAAGGATTTTCTCAACTTTAAGTTATGGTATTTCTCAATTATTGGGAAAGAAACTTGGATCAATCCTAAAGATGCTAGACGTAGTAATAGTAATATTGTTCAAAATTTAGAAGAAGGTTTAGACTTTGTTGCGGAACGATTAGGGCATACTGAGTCGGTAAATATTAAACACTATACTGAAGCTACTAGAGAACAAACACATATACAAATGACTAATTTCTTTAATGAAGTTTATAGTCAGATGATATTTAATAATCGAAATACTGATAAATTAATTCCTGTAATAACAGATTTGGATAGTAAAAATACAATAGCTGGACATTGTGTTAATGCTGAACCAGCTAGAGCAGAGGGTTTTAACGAAAATATTGAAGTACCTAATTGTTCAAATCCTGCATCATGTCTGTTTTGTAAAGATTATGTTGTGCTTACAGAAGAAACAGATATAAGAAAATTATTATCTTTAAGGAAAATCGCTGAGCTTCATCCCGATCCGAATGATGAAATGCAAATAGTAAAATTTCGTGTGGATGAAATTTTAAAATATATTAGTGATAAAAATAATCATATTATTCCTTTAATTTCATTTATTAATGATGAAGTGAATCAAGGTTATTTAGATGAAAATTGGGAAGTTATAATGGAATTATTTGCTGACTTAGGGGTGGATTTTTATGCTTAAAAAAAATTTTATTAACTTAAATAAAGTTAAGTTTAATGCCAGTTTTCCTGATGAATCTACGATTGTAACCTATACGGAAAATAATACTCCATTGAGTTTTTTTACTGATGATATATGGGATTTCAGCAAGTATATTTCATCATATACTCAAACAACAATTATTAATTTTAGTATTGAAGATAAGCTAAGTGATAAATCAAAATTCTATTTGAAGCTTTGTTTATATTTTTATATTTATCAAGGTGTAAATAATACCTCTGCATTGTCATTCAGAACAATTATTGGGAAATATAGAATGTTGCGAAGACTGGCACTACTATGTGAAGAATTTAATTCTGACTTTGCTAATATTGAAAATAATAGGTTTTGCTTAAATGCTATTATTGATTCTATTAGTTTTGATACTAAAGCTAATATTGGTAAAAATTTAAATATATTTGAATTAGTAAATAAAACTGGCTATTTCTATGAAATAGAAGGTTTTGGTTTTTCAAAAGAAAGCTTAAATATAGTTAGAACTATTGAAAGTAAAGCTATTGATTCAATAAAGCAAACCCCTTTGATTCCTACAAAAATACTTGCAGATTTTATGCAAAAAACAACGGATTTTTTTGATGAGTTTCAGCTAATTAAAAATCAGTTATTAGAATTTTTTAGTAATGAGAGATTTTATAGAAGAGCAGCAAGTGGTGGTATCAGTGTTCCTTTTAAACAGCTTAAAATTCCTGATGAGCTAAGAGCATATTTTAAAAAATATTCTCTTACGACTAGATCACATATTATTAGTCACTTCCTATATATCCAATCATTAGGAAGTGCTTATATTTCTTGTTTTAGTGGCATGAGAAAAAATGAGCTTTCTAGTCTTCCTTATAATTGTTTGGAAGTAATAGAAAACAATATAGATGAAAAGAAAATATATATCCTGAATGGATACACGAATAAACTTACTAAAATTGGAATAAAAAGCTGTAGTTGGGTAACTTCTAAACAAGTTCTACCTGTACTAGATACCTTACAAACTATCGCAAAAATTCATAAAATTGTGATTGATATAGGATATATAAAGGCAGAATGCAAGGATATTCCTTTAGAGAAATATCCTTTATTGCCTATATTTAATCAGCAAAACCATGAGGTAGGAGTACATCCCCTATATAAGTTCCCAACTTTGGCAACTGCTACGTTAAGTCAGAATATATATAAAATTATTGAACCAATTTTGTTTGAAGAGTCTGATTTAGAAGAATTAACTAATTTTAACTTACTTGTTGATTGGGAAAGTGAGTATGATCTTGTTGTTGGTGAATCATGGCAGCTTAATTATCATCAATTTAGAAGAAGTTTAGCTGTATATTGTAGCCGAAGTAGTATAGTGAAATTATCTACTCTTAAAAAACAATTGAAACATATTAGTTTTGATATGACTTTGTGGTACAGCAATAATTTTCACAATGCAAAGAAAATTAATATGGAGAAAGACTTTATTAATGAATATCAGACTGAACAAGAATTATTTAAGTTCAATTCATTCTGTGAAAAGGTAGTAGATAATTCTTCAACTTTATTTGGAGCAAAAGGTACAAATTATGAGCTTGTTCGAAATTCAAATGATATACCTGTGTTTTTTACAGACAGAAAGAAACTTCAAAAATATGTAAAAGAAAATCGTTTGTCCTACAAAAAAACTCCTTTAGGTGGCTGTGCTAAGATAGGTCAATGTAATAAGTTATCTTTTGCGTATGCTACTGCATGTGTGACTTGTAGTGAGGCGATCTTTGATGATGATTCAGTAATTGCATTGAATAAAGCAAAAGCTAACTATTTATCGCAATTGGCTAAATTTGAAGAAGACTCCATTTCATATAAACAATTTCTAATAGAGATCGAAGCAATTGATAATGTATTAGCAAAACGTTCAGTATTGGAGAATAGAAATGTCTAGGATGCTTGAGAACTATGAAGCTGCGTTGCAGAGATTGATATTAAATAAACCCACTCACCCAAAGTTGATCAATACTAAATATAAGATTAACAAGGCTACAGTGGCGCTAGAAGCAGGTCGTGATCCTAGTTCAATTAGAAATGATAATCCTGAGTTTGAAGCATTCAAAATTAAAATTAAGCAGGCTGAGATTGCAAGGAAAAGCCTTAATGATAATGGTGATAAACGTCCCCAAAAGCAATTAAAAGCAGTGGTTAAAGAAACTAAGGATGAAATAAGTGAATTAAAGGCTCGTTATGATGTTTTATTAATGCAAGTAAATTCATTGATAGTAGAAAACAAAAATTTAAAGGACATGCTGAAAGTCTATAGACAAGGTGGAAAAGTATTACCCTTTCAGCGAGAACAATGATAAATATTGAAAAGAGCCTATTATGTATATCACACCTAAAATCTGCCACTCTTAAAGAGTGGCGATTTCATCAAAAGATCCAATTTTTCTCATCGAGTCTCCACTAACTTCGAATGTATAAGAGTTATGAATAATTTGATCTAAAATTGCATCAGCAATCGTAGGGTCATTAAATTTCTCATACCAAATATCATAAGAGAATTGGCTTGTAATAAGTAAACTGCCTTGCATTGAAAAATTATCAATAAAATCTAATAAAATTCCTTCTACAGCTGATGGGCTTTGTTGCACAAAGCTATTCTTGAAGGCTTCTTCAGCAATATAAGATGAAGAAGCCTACATCTAAAATCTACCGTACAACAAATTGGTCATCCTACAATCGTGCTTTAATCAAGCGAGGGAATATTTCAATCTGGTTTGATCCGAAGACCCAATGGTATGCACAACCACAAGGCAAGCACGGAAGAAATCAAACTTATTCCGATACAGCGATTCAATGCTGTTTAATGATCAAATCTCTATTCCGTCTTTCTTTGCGTATGGTCACTGGCTTTGCTCAAAGCCTGATTAAACTCTGTGGCTGAGCAGCCCCGAATATCAGTGATATTCGTACTCCACCCTCTGTAGAAGACAAAAGCATATTGATATTCAAATTAGCTATGAGCAGAGTTGCAATGGACTGCATCTACTTGTCGATTCCACTGGCTTGAAGTTTCTAGGTGAGGGTGAATGGAAACGCAAGAAACATGGACCCGAATATCGTCGCCAATGGCGTAAATTACATATTGGTATAGATGCTAAAACCCTGCAAATACGCGCTATTCAGCTCACAACCAATAATGTTAGTGATTCACAGGTACTTGGTGATTTACTTGATCAGATTCCACAAGATGAGCAGATTGATTCTGTTTATACCGATGGAGCTTATGACACCAAGAAATGCTGTCAGGTCATTGCCGATCGGCAAGCGCATGCGGTGATTCCACCTAGAAAAAATGCGAAACCATGGAAAGATACAAAGAGCAGCTCGCTAGAGCGAAATGAGTTACTTCGAACAGTTAAACGTTTAGGTAGGGCACTATGGAAAAAATGGTCAGGCTATCATCAGCGAAGTTTGGTTGAAACTAAGATGCATTGCATCAAGTTATTAGGAGATAAACTCAGTGCAAGGAGTTTTGATAGCCAAGTGAATGAGATTCATGCACGCGTAGCCATATTAAATAAATTTACAGAATTAGGCAGACCTCACACCCGAGTTGTGCCTTAAATTTGAGTCACTTAGAGGTATTTTATTTTTTAAATCTTTGTGCAAGAAAGCCTGTCTAAAACCTTATGTTGCTTTAAATGGGTTAAATTATAGACTAGCAGAATAGATACATTAGTACAGAGCCTCGTGATTTGGAATGATATAAATATAACGCCAAACCCTGTCGCATCTCCTTTAATTCAAATAGCTTTTTTTGTTGATTTATCTCACAATACTCTCAAAGAAATTTGAGAGTCATCTACGTGATTACAGGCGAAATTAAAAGCAAAATTGACCAGATTTGGAACGCATTTTGGAGTGGCGGTATTTCCAATCCTTTAGAAGTCATGGAGCAAATGACTTATTTGCTATTTATTCGCCGACTCGATGAAATTCAGATTACGAAAGAAAAGAAAGCTAACCGCTTAAAAACTGCTGTAGAACATCCAATTTTTACGCCTGAGCAAGATCATCTTCGTTGGTCAAAGTTTATTACTTTAGGCGATGCTGCAACTTTATATAATACCGTTGCCAATGAAGTCTTTCCTTTCATTAAAAACTTAGGTGCAGAAGACGAAACCACCTACAGCCATCATATGAAGGATGCACGTTTTACCATTCCTACGCCTGCACTGTTAACCAAAGTGGTGGATTTGGTTGCCGATGTACCAATGGATGATAAAGACACCAAAGGCGATATTTACGAATACATGCTCGGTAAAATCGCTTCGGCAGGTCAAAACGGTCAGTTCCGTACCCCTCGCCATATCATTAAGATGATTGTGGAATTGATGCAGCCTAAGCCAACTGATACCATTTGTGACCCTGCGTGCGGTACAGCGGGCTTTCTCGTAGCGGCAAGTGAATATTTAAACGATCATTACAGTACTGAGATTTTTGCCAATCCTGAAGCGGCTAAGCGTTTTAGCTCCGACACTTTCTTTGGTTATGACTTTGACAGCACCATGCTTCGTATTGGTTCGATGAATATGATGCTGCATGGTGTTGAAAACCCACGAATTGAAAACCGTGATTCTTTGAGTGAAGCACATTCACATATTGCTGAAAAATACAGTTTGATTTTAGCCAATCCGCCATTTGCAGGCAGTTTGGACAATGAAAGCTGTGCCAAAAATCTACAAGCGATTGTAAAAACCAAAAAGACTGAATTACTGTTTTTAGCTTTGTTCTTACGTTTGTTAAAAACAGGTGGTCGTGCTGCGGTGATTGTGCCTGATGGCGTGTTATTTGGTTCATCGAAAGCGCATAAAGATTTGCGTCAAAAGATTGTGGAAGAGCAAAAGCTAGAGGCGATTATTTCCATGCCGTCAGGTGTATTTAAGCCTTATGCTGGGGTTTCAACTGCCATTATGATCTTTACCAAAACTATGTCGGGCGGTACGGATAAAGTTTGGTTTTATGATATGCAGGCGGATGGTTATTCGCTGGATGATAAGCGCAATGAACTCGATGCGTCTAAGCATGAAAATAACAACATTCCTGACATTATTGCTCGTTTTAAAAACCTTGAAGCGGAAAGCACACGTCAAGCCACAGAGCAAAGCTTTATGGTGGATAAAGCCGATATTGCTGCCAATGGATATGATTTGTCGATTAACCGTTATAAAGAAGTGGTGTACGAGCAAGTGGAATATGAAGCACCAAGTAAAATTTTGGCGGATTTAGAAGCGATTGAGCAGGATATTTTAAAAGGAATGGCTGCGCTTAAGGAGATGCTTAAGTGAGTTCAGATAAAAAACTTTTAAGTGATTTTGCGACCGTTATTTCTGGTTATGCTTTTAAAAGTGAATGGTTTGGAACTGGGAATGACAAAGTTATTAGAATTGGTGATCTACAAGAGGGTTCTATTCAAACAGAAGCAGCATTAACTGTTGATGCAAGTCAGTATAAGATTTCTGATAATTTTAAAATTCAAAATAAAGATATTTTAATGGCTTTATCAGGGGCTACTGTTGGAAAAATTGCAGTTGCTTCGGATGCTGATGTGGGTTCTTATATTAATCAGCGTGTAGCAATCATTAGAGCTAAAGATGAAATTACAGCCGATTATTTAAAGTTCTTTTTTAGTGGTGAATTTTTAGATGGTCTATTGAAAAATGCAGGTGGTGCAGCTCAACCTAATTTAAGCCCTAAGCAATTACTGCTTATGGAAATACCTTTCCCACGACTTGCAGAACAACGCCGAATTGCTACTATTTTGGATCAGGCGGATGAGTTACGCCAAAAACGTCAGCAAGCGATTGAAAAGTTAGATCAGCTTTTACAAGCCACGTTTATTGATATGTTTGGTGATCCTGAACAGAATCCTAAAAAGTGGAACAAAGTAATTTTAGGAGATATTTGTGATGCAAAAGATCGAGTTAACTACGGAGTAGTTCAGCCAGGGAATGACTTTGAAGGAGGAATTCCACTCATTAGGGTTGGTGATATAGATGGTGGAATATTGTCTTTTACTTCAATAAAAACAATAGATCCTGAAATTGAGAAAGACTACAGTCGATCTAGATTAAAAGGGAATGAAATTTTAGTTAGCTGTGTTGGCTCAATAGGTACTATTGCTAAAGTTCCAAATAAAGCCATTGGTTTCAATATTGCAAGAGCAATTACACGAGTTCCTTTACAAGATAAAAGAATTATTAATTTTGTTGCTGAGTGTCTAAAAACTGAAGCGATTCAAAATTACTTTAAAAAAAATACTCGTACTGTAAGTCAGCCTACTCTAAACGTCTCTTTTGTGAAAGAAACTGAAATTATTTTCCCAAATGAAGAGAAGATATTAGATTTTTGTAAAATAGTTGATAAAGTTGAGTTCCAGAAAGAATTACTGCAAAAGGCTCTTGTTATGCAAGAGAGTTTATTTCAATCATTACAAAACCAAGCATTTAACGGCAGTTTATAAAATTTAATTTAAAATTTGAGGGTATATACATGAGCAACTTCTCGTTTTTAGAACCTGAATTTAAAAGCTTGGCAGCCACCGCCAAAGAAGCCGAAAAGCTCGTGTATATTTCCCCACAATTTGCCCTTGCTGCGGCTCGTACTTCGCTTGAAAACCTTGTGCTATGGCTGTATCAATACGATAAAAAACTGACCCAACCCTATGATGCTTCACTGCATAACTTACTCAACGACCTCAAATTTAAAGACCTGATTCCGCCCTATATTTGGGACAAAATGGACAACATCCGCATGGTCGGCAACAGTGCCGTACATGGGAAAAAGTTCAAACATCTCACTACCGAAGAAACGGTAAAACACATCAGCCATTTATTCCTGATGTATGTGTGGTTTGAACGGAACTATGGTTCACCCTCAAAAGACCGTTCTCAGTCGATTTTATTTAACCCAAAACTAATACCAAATGCTGACAATACTCAGCAAATCACCGCCAACCAAGAACAACTGCAAAAAGAAACAGAAGCTAAAGAAAAACAGTTTGCGGAGCAACATAAAGCTTTACGGGAACGTGAACAAAAACTATTTGAACTGTCTGCAAGTTTAGAAGAGCGTGAAAAACTATTAGCCAACATAGATGCTGAACTTGCACAAAAACGTGCAGACGTTGAACAAGCCAAGATTGCCAACAGCAAAATCGAAGACCATACCGACTATAAAGAAGACGAAACTCGAAAACTTAAAATTGACCTCATGCTTGAAGAAGCAGGCTGGGAAATAGGTACATCGGTTCGAGAGGAAGTTGCTGTAACAGGTATGCCGAGTCCATCGGGTAAAGGTGCAGTGGATTATGTGCTGTATGATGCCAATGGCTTGCCTTTGGCTGTGGTTGAAGCTAAACGCACCTCGACCGATCCTGATATTGGACAACAACAAGCTAAACTCTATGCAGATTGCTTAGAACAACAAACAGGACAACGACCTGTTATTTTCTATACCAATGGCTATAAAACCCGAATCTGGAATGATGTGCAAGGTGGTCCACCACGCTTAGTTCACGGCTTTTATACGCAGGCAGAACTCAAACGTCTGATCGAAAGACGGAAGAACAACCCTGATTTAAGTAGCTTCCCGATCAATGCGGACATTGTCGAGCGTTACTATCAAACTCGTGCCATCAAAGCCATGCTAGCTGCTTTCCAACGTAAAGAACGTGCTGGCTTGCTAATTATGGCAACAGGTACAGGTAAAACCCGTACCGCCATTGCACTGGTCGATGTGCTAATGAAAGCAAATGTGGTACAAAAGGCGCTATTCCTTGCTGATCGTACATCTTTGGTCAATCAGGCGCACAATGCCTTTAAAGCCAATTTAAAAGATGCCTCATTTGTCAATTTACTGGATGATAAGAACCAAGTCGGTCGAGTGTATTTCTCTACCTATCAAACTATGATGGGTTTGATTGATGAAATGAATGCCGATGGCACACGTAAATTCGGTACAGGCATGTTTGACCTGATTATTGTCGATGAAGCACACCGCAGCGTCTATCAAAAGTTTGGTGAAATTTTTAAATACTTCGACAGCCTACTGGTGGGCTTAACCGCAACGCCACGAGATGAAGTTGACCGTGATACATACGCACTCTTTGGCTTAGAAAGCGGTGTCCCAACCGATTACTACGACCTCGATCAAGCTATTGCCGATGGCTATCTTGTGCCACCGAAAGCTTATTCTGTTCCGCTTAAATTTATGCGTGAAGGCGTGAAATATGACGAACTCTCAGAAGAGGAAAAACAACACTGGGACAGTCTAAATTGGGGCGATGAAGATGCACCTGAAGAAGTCTCAGCATCCAAGATTAATAAAGAGCTGTTTAATACAGGCACGATTGATTTAATGCTCAAGCACTTGATGGAAAATGGTATTAAGACCGAAGGTGGAGATCGTTTGGGTAAAACCATTATCTTTGCCGTCAATCAAAAACATGCCCAGTTTATTGCTGATCGCTTCAATGAAAATTATCCGCAATATGATGGCAAGTTTGCCCGTGTCATTACCCATGCCACTAAGTATCCACAAAGCTTAATTGATGACTTCAGCAAGAAAGACTTACCTGAACCGCAAATTGCGATTTCAGTGGATATGCTGGATACAGGGATTGATGTGCCTGAAGTGGTCAATCTGGTGTTCTTTAAAGCTGTACGCTCTAAAGTGAAATTTATGCAGATGATTGGGCGTGGTACACGCCTCTGCAAAGAATTGTTTAGCCCTGAAAAAGATAAAAAAGAATTCTTTATTTTCGACTATTGCTCTAACTTTGAATACTTCAATGAAAACCCTGATGGTGCACCTGTATCGACCACAGAGCCACTTGGACAACGTTTGTTTAAAGCACGTTTAAATATCCTGAGTCTGCTCAATGCGAAGGACGATGCCACCGAAGAGCTAAAAGCTGTACAGCAAGATCTACGTCAGAGTTTACAGACCGAAGTAAAGTCGATGAATAATGACAACTTCATTGTGAAATCTGAACTTGAGCATGTTGAACACTTCAAAAATGATGATGCTTGGAACAACTTAGATGACCTTGCCATTGGTACGTTACGAGAACACATTTCTAAATTACCAAACCAACTTGAGCCTGAAACCTTAGAAGCCAAACTGTTTGATATGCTTTGCTACAACCTTGAGTTGGCAGTATTGCAAAAGAACAATACAGCGATTCAGAGTTATGCCAATAAAGTGATTGAAATTGCTTCTAAACTGGAAAGCAAAGAAAATATTCCTGTTGTTGCAGAACAGATTGCGCTAATTCAAGACATTCAAACCGTGGAATATTGGAAAGGCATTACATTGCCAATGCTTGAGGCGATGCGTAAACGTATTCGCGCTTTGGTCAAACTCATAGAGAAATCAACCTCAACCATTGTCTACTCCATGCTTGATGATGAAATTGGAGAAATGCAAGCAGTCGATATACCAGTCGTTTCAAGTGGCGTAAACCTTGGCCAGTACCGCAAGCGTGTAGAGAGCTTTATTAAGGCGAATGAAGACCACATTACCATTGCCAAGCTCAAGCGTGGTTTAGCATTGACACCGACCGATCTAAGTGAGTTAGAACGCTTTGTTTTTGAAGCGCAAGAAGTTGAAAGCCGAGATAAATTTGAAGAATGTTTTGGAACAGAGAAATCCTTACCTCTCTTCATTCGTTCTCTGGTGGGATTAGAGCGTCAGGCGGTTCAGGAAGCTTTTTCTAAGTATTTGCAAGGCTCAACGTATAACGAGAAACAAATACGTTTTGTGGAAATGCTAATTGAGCATTTGACTCAAAACGGTGTACTGGATGCGGCACAACTTTATGAACCACCTTTCAATCAAATCCACTATGAAGGAATTGACGGTGTGTTTAGCGAAGCAGATGCTGACAACATATTTGGGGTTGTTGAAGCATTTAATGAAGCGGTGGCTTAGATTATTAAATAGGTAATAATATGACTAATAAATATTATAATTCATTAAAGCAGGTTTGGGTTTCTGCTGATAAAGATGACGGAATTGAGAACGAAACTTTTGAGTCTGATATTAAAGGGAAATTAAAATCAGCTCTTCAGATGCCTAATATTATGGTGTTGGCTGGAAGTGGAACATCATTAGGTGATGTTGTAAAAGGTCCCGGAATGTGGGATTTATGGGAAGCATGTACTACTGGTGACATGGATGCAATTGCCGACGAATGTTTCACTGAGAGTAAGTTTGATGTTGATATTAAGACGAATAAAAACATAGAGGTATGCCTATCTCATTGTGAAGCTTATTTACAAGTTGGAGACGAAAAAGGAAAAACTGAAATTTTTATAAATAAATGCAAAGAACTAATTCTCCATAAATGCCGTTTTATCATTGATAAAGATACGCAACTTATTGGTCATAAAGAATTTATTAGGAAATTGGCTAGAAGGAAATCAAAAGATCCTAGAGTTAAGCTTTTTACAACCAATTATGATACCTGCTTTGAAGATGCCGCTGGACTATTAGGTATTACTGTAATTGATGGTTTTTCATTCTCTATGCCTCGGATCTATGATGCAAGGTTTTTTGATATGGATATTGTTCGAAGAAACGCAACTTCATCTTCAACAAATATTCATTATCTAGAGGGTGTATACCAACTTTATAAACTTCACGGTTCGACAAACTGGAGTCGTGATAAAACTAGTCCTTATATCATTAAGCAAGCAGAAAATGTAACGGCTGAGGATAGCTGTATGATTTTTCCTGCTAAGGGGAAATATCAACAATCATATATACAGCCCCACTTAGAGTTAATTGCTCGCTTTTCTCAAAGTTTAAGAGAGCCGAATACATGTTTAATAATTGCTGGATTTGGATTCAATGATGATCATTTATCCGAGCCAATACTATCGGCAATACTCTCGAACCCACATTTAAAAGTTATTATTGTCTCTCCTACTATTGAAAGTGATTTCAAAAAGCCACCATCTGAAACGTCCAAGTATTGGCGAATATTTAAAAAAATTGCAGATGATAGAAAGAATGATGAGGTTTTCTTTCTAAATTGTGATTTTCAGCAATTTTCAAGTCTTATTCCTGATCTTACGGCTTTATCTCCTGCTGAAAATCTTCATGAAAATATGAAAAAATTATTTGGAGGTACACATGCATAGTGGTGTAATCAAACCTGAATTACTTTTTGGAAAAGTAAATGCTGTTACTGCCAATTCTGTAAATTTCGAGTATATAAATTTACAACATCAAGCAACCTACTACCATGGAAAACGTTATGGAAAGGGAGAAGTTGGTGAGTTCATATTGATTGAAAGTCAGGTGAACTTAATTCTCGGTCGTATCGTTGAAATAAAAAAAGATGATTTAGATAAATCTAATTTAGATATTGCGGGGCGAATCCAACTTCTTGGCACAATTCAAATGGACAGTTTGTATGTAACTGCTGGGGTTGAATATTATCCAAATATTAATGATCTCATCTATTCAGCACCTCATGAACTTATCGCTCAGCTTCCTAAAAGAATGAATAAAGGAACACCAAAGGTTGAACTAAATTTAGGTTTCATAGATTTAGATCAGGGCTGCGATATAAATGTAACACCTGAAAAACTATTTGGTCGCCACCTTGGAATCTTAGGTTCAACAGGTGGTGGTAAAAGTTATACGACAGCCAAAATATTGGAGGAATGTCTAAGATTTAACTCGAAAATAATTATTCTTGATCCAACTGGAGAATATAAAGATTTCATTGGCGATGATATTGAAAATGTGCATTTGAGTGATCCCATTAGCCCAGCTATTGGTTCTTGTGCTGTCAGTTTGCCAGCAGAATGCTTCCAAGAAACTGATTTTATAGCTCTATTCGAACCTTCAGGAAAAGTACAAGGCCCTAAATTTAGAGATGCTATTAGAAGCCTACGATTAGTTAATATATTGGAAAACAAGCAATTACATTTAGATAAAATTTCTGATGGTGTATTTATTAAAATTGGAACAACAGAAGAATCATGGAAAGTATGTATTCGTTCTATTGGCGGAATGAGCTTAATTGAGCATCCATCAACACCATTCAATGCTATGAGACTCAGCAAACAAATTCGAGAAGAATGTGTTTGGCCACCTACCTCTAAATCGGATTGGAAATGGAATGAAGATCAACAAAGCTTTAGTTACTGCCTTTCATTGGTATCAAGAATTCACGGAATAACAACATCTAAAACTTTTGAATTTGTCTTCAGGCCAAAAGCTGAGCTGCCCACACTCATGCAAAAAATTGATCATTTTAATAGGTCAGACAAGAAAATTTTAAGAATTGATTTAAGTGATGTCGGATTTGAGTTTAAAGCTCGAGAAATTGTTGCAAATGCTATTGGTCGTCATCTATTGAGTCAAGCGAGAGCAAGGAGTTTCTCAGATAAGCCGATTGTTGTTTTTTTAGATGAAGCCCATAACTTTATTGGTAAAGCTATTGGTAATGAAGACACCATCGCTAAATTGGATGCATTCGAGTTGATTGCTAAAGAGGGACGTAAATTTGGTCTAAATATTTGCTTGGCAACCCAGCGACCAAGGGATATAACTGAAGGCGTATTAAGCCAATTAGGCACATTAATTGTTCATAGGCTTACTAATGATCGAGATAGAGAAATTATTGAACGTGCTTGTGGTGAAATTGATAAAGCAGCTTCAGATTTTTTACCTAGTTTACAACCAGGGGAAGCTGTACTTATTGGAAACGATTTTCCGATTCCATTAACGATTAATATTCATCAACCGTCAATAATACCAAATTCAGCAGGTGCAGACTTTCAAAATAAATGGATATGATTAATCTTTTTAGAGTGTTCAATTAAAGTGAGAATCATTGTCCAAGTTGGTATGCAACTGTGTATATTCATCTAAGTAGGAATATGCACCTAAAATTAAGATTTAAGCGAGAATCTTAGGATCTCGCTTTTTATAAACTCAGTGGACCACATTTAATCGAAATTAGTGGACTACTCTTAATTGGAATTAGTGGACTACTATTAATGATATATACAAGCTATGAACAATTCGATCTAGGATTGCAGGAGTTATCCTAGGGTCATGCAATTTTTCATGTCATGAATCATAAGAGAATTGACTTGTGATAATTAAGCTTCTATGTATTGAAAAATATTAAGAAATACGTAAGTTTTTAATTAATAAAATTTATTGGGGTGGAAGAATGACACAAGGCTTAGATATTGAAAAAGAATTGGCTGAAATACTGAGTGAATCAATTTCTGCCCCATTTTTGTTTATTGGCTCAGGCTTTTCTAGACGTTATTTAGACCTTCCTGATTGGAGAGGCTTATTATCTAAATTTTCAACCGCTATGCCATTTGATAGTTATTTAGGAACAGCAGGTAATGACTATCCTGCTGCTGCTTTAGCATTAGCAGGTGATTTTTCTAATGAATGGTGGAAATTAAATAAAGATAAACCTGAAATTTACCAAAATAAGAATTGGGTTCATGCGATAGAGACTCCTCTTAAATATGAAATAAGTAGATATTTGGAAGATGTTGAAATTAAAGAAAAAATAGAAGGTAATCCTGAGTTACAAGAACTATTAAACCCAGATGTTGTCATAGATGGTATCATCACGACCAATTGGGATCGGTTGCTTGAAACGATATTTCCTAAATTGAATGTCTATGTTGGACAATCAGATTTGTTCTTCAGAAATCCTCAATCTATTGGTGAGATATTTAAGATTCACGGGTGTTGTAGCAACTTTTCAAGTTTAGTGCTGACAAAAAATGATTATCAAAACTTTAATAAAAAAAATGCATATTTAGCAGCGAAGCTATTATCAATATTTTTAGAGAATCCAGTTATATTTATTGGCTATTCTATAACAGATACTAATATTATGGATTTGCTAAGTCTCATTGCGGATATGATGGAATCTCAAGAGCAATTAGAACGACTGGCAAAGAATCTAATTTTTATAACAAGACCTGATGATGACAAAGATCAATTAGAATCTGTTTTAATGACTGTTGGTTCAAATAAACTTTATTTCACGCATATTAGAACGCACGACTATTCAAAAATTTATAAAGCACTTCAACACTCAGAAAGAAAAATACCTGTTCACTTATTACGGGCATTGAAAGAGCAAATTTATAATATAGTGAAGACAACAGAAGATGCTGATAGACGTATTGCTGTAAAAGACTTTGATGAAGCAACTGCTGAAAATTCAGAACTGGAATTCGTAGTTGGTGTTGGCGTTGCCCAGAATGAATCGGGAGAACGTATCGGGCTTAATGGTGTAAGTAGTTGGGATATTTTAAAAGATATTATCTTTGATGATTTACCTTTTAGTGACTCGGATATTTTACAATTAGTGCTTCCCGAACTATCTAAGAAGAACAGAACCTATCTACCTGTTCAGAAATATGCTAGATCAAATCCCTCTTATGCGACAAGTAGTGAAATTCAACCAACTTTAAAAGAATTATTAGGTTTCGATGTAGAGCATTATAGAAAGAAAATACCCCCATCTGTAGCAAGACAATTTGATAAAACTTGGACTTTTGAAGAAATTATAGGAATGGAAAAGGTTGGTGAATCTGAATGTTCTTTGAGTAAAAAAATTGATTTTCTAGCTTTATGGCTTATCAATAATCCAATTCATAAGAATTGTGATTTAATCAAACAAACTTACCTATCTACTGAGTTTGATCATTTGAAAGCTAAAGGAGATGCTTCTACTGTTAGAAGATTGATATGCATTTTAGATCAAATTGAGAATAAAGTTTTATAACCCACTAATTTAGAAGCTAGAAGCTTTAGCAGGCTTCTAGCAAATTAGTGATTGCTTGTTTCTCGCATTCTAAGAGATTTATTTCATTTCTTTTTTTACTTATTAACTTCCTGATAATCTCTGCAAGTAATGGAAATTTATCAAGATATAATTCATAGATATGAAGTTCATTACGAAGCTGATCTATAGTCAATAAGACTCTATCATATTCTAGTAATAACTTGCCTTTGATCTGATCTGACGCATTGTTGTCTCTGAAAGTTAAGAATTCTGTACGTGTGTAATTTGAAGTGTATTTATAGGTGCAAGTTGCTGTATCAACTAATATTAGACCTAACGAAGCTAGTTCTCTAACATTTTGATAGATTTTTGAATAATATTTTTTTGAACTAAATTCAGGATAGCAAGAGATAAATAGATTTCTTAAGTCTTTGAACTCATAGCCAGAGAATGTGCGATTTGATAAAAAATCAAACAAACAGCTTTTAAGCTGATGATTTATAGACATATAGATATACCGCATGAACAAATTAACAAGAAAATATCCTATTTTGGGATATTTTATTTAATAGTACAACATCTTGGGCTATGAGCTCAATACATGACCCTAGATACAAAAAATTGATCAAAAATTTAATTCAAATACGTGAGTTTAAAAATATAACTCAGGTAGAGTTAGCTACATCTCTAAAAAAGCCACAGTCCTACATTGCGAAAGTAGAAAATTTAGATAGAAGATTAGATATATTAGAATTACATGATTGGTTATCAGCATTAGATGCACCAATAATTGAATTTTTAGAAAACTGTTTTGAACCGTAATATATTAAAGCAGCAAGATTTTAACTAAAGTATAAGTGTACGTGGTGGTCTAAGATTACTGATATCCTGCTAGGACTTTATAATTATTTAAGTTCGAAAAATGGAGTTTTTAGGCTTAATATCTGGAAAAATGGGAAAAAATATGGAATTTTTAAAATATGGAATTTTTTATAAAATATTTTTTGTAAAACAGTAATTTAAATAAAAATTCCATTTTCTCTTGTAATGCTTGGTTGGCATTGAAGTATTTAAAGCCGGTTTGATCTAGACCTGTCAGAGAAACAGTTTCAAGTTCCAGACCATTTTTGTGCAGATCTTCAGATACCACTTGCTGTACTTTTTGTACGAAGTCGACCCGTTTTTCATGTAACTCTTCCATCGCCATTTCAGCAGCTACCGCGCGTAAAGAGTCGACAAATTTACCTTCAACCAGATTCTTTAATTCGTTTGGCGACATGGTCTTTTGACCAAGAGTTTGTGCTGCGGTTGCAATCGAATCGGCGGTAGGCTTAACGCGCACATAGAATTCAGCCATGACATCGACACGCATGCGATCACGGGTAATCAGCGCCTGATCATCGGCACGACGGACTTCCAGCCGTAGGGTATTCATATTGACGGGAATGATTTCATGTAGCACCGGTAGCACCAAAGCCCCACCACCTAGAATCACTTTTTCACCACCCCAACCGGTACGTACAAAGGAAATCTCTTTACTGGAACGACGGTATAAACGTGCAATGATTAATCCGAAGGTGACTAGGCCAACGAATATAATCCCCGCAATAATCAAAACATTATATAAATCAAAATTTAGCATTGTTATAAAGTCTCTTTGGGCAAGCTTAATTTTTATAGGAAATTGGTTTAATTAAAGTTCAATAGCCTGAAAGCCATTTTTAGTTTTTTGAGTCAAAACCACTGTCTGACCTTGATTAAATATTTCATTGCGTTCAGGTTCGACCAGCACATAATGGGTCTTACCATGCTGATCCTGAACTTTGGCCTGAGCAGGGGAGTTAGCTTTGGCATCTCCCAGAATAATCGTGGCGGTTCGTCCGATCAGTTCATCGCTATAGATCGCGATGGTTTCATCCTGAGGCAGAATTTTGGCAGCAAGCACGGACAGCCCACGTACAATCGGCATGCATAAAAATAAACAGGCAGGGGAAATAATCCATGCATTTAAAAGCTGACTGGTAAATCGTTCGAACAGGCCTTGGATCAATAAACCGCTCAGACCATAACTGGTCAGGAAAATAATGAGCCAGATAAAGAGAGGCAGGCGACCCAGATAAAGCCAGTCGAATACTTTATTGAACAGGCCGGTCTGCTGATCAATACCTACTTCCGGATGAAGCGGTTCTTCAGGCAGAAATTGTTCGAACATATTCTGGGAACCACCTCCCAGCATCAGCAAGACACATTCCAAGGCAGCAAACATCAGCATCAGGCTTAAACTGATACTAAATACAATGTTGGAAGGATGAATGAACAGTTCCCACATGAGTTTCTGTCTCTAATTATGGTTTTATAGAAATTTTATGACCCTGTTAAAGATAACAGTTATTAATAAAATTGTAAGCAAAAAACAACAAAAATCCCAATCGGGATAGCTTGATAAAATCCAAAATTTAACAATATGTGATGCGTTTTTCTTAGCTGCAAATAAATGTCGACTATTTTATAGGTGGGCGAATCTGAGGTTTTATCTCAAGAATAGAAAAGCAATTGATATACGTCTGCTTTTCTATTCCTATGTAGATGTATAAAAGCATTAAAGGATGGCGGTCTGGATACGGACTTTCATTTCTAGGGCTTGTTGCAGGATATAGTTCTTCATCCATTGCACCTGTTCGCCCATTGGATTGGTTTTTACTGCAGTCTCCAGAAATTTAAGTTCAGGCTGATTAAATAGTTGTTCATCGAGAGCCTGTTCCAATGCCTGAGTATTTGCAGACAAAGGAAGGGCCACCAAGAAAAAGGCTTTAGGATAGTTATAGAAAGCATAAAGCAGATTGAAAGCTTTTTGATCACTTCTCAGATTGCCGGCACCTATTTCGTAACCTGCCTGCTGGTTGCTATAAGTCATACCGAGCAGGTATTCCCATTGACCGTTCAGCTTACGCAGGCCAAACTGCAGGCCAATCTGATCCGCGGTCAATTCATGCTGGATATAAATGTTTAAAGGACTGCCATCTTCAGTATAGGGTTCCTGAAGAACCAAAATATGTTGCTGGTGCTGGTAAATAAAACCGGCAAGTTTTGCTTGTTCCAGACGGGATTTTAAAGTATCTAAATCAAATTCGTTATAAGGCATACATAGTTTATAAATTGGAAGAACTAATCCTACTCTAATTTTTTTTCACCACGATGTGAACTGTCCGTTTAGATGATTAATATATCATTTCATTGCTAAAAGTAATCTTCCAGAGTGCTTTGACTAAACAATCAATTGTCTTTATTTAGCTAAGCTATCAGATTCATAAAAACTGATAGTTGATATTAGTGAATTTTTATATGACGTTTTAATATATGAATATCACAAAACAAGCAATCGTTATGAAAAGTTAATCACTATAATGAATATAAATTTTATAAAGTGTAATAAGTACACGTGTAATACGCAGGTTGTCCATGTCATTAAATGAGGAAAGACTTACTCATCTTAAACAGCTTGAAGCTGAGAGTATTCACATCATTCGCGAAGTTGCTGCCGAGTTTGAAAATCCGGTTATGCTTTATTCAATCGGTAAAGATTCAGCAGTCATGCTGCATTTAGCACTGAAAGCGTTTTATCCTGCAAAACTTCCATTCCCGCTACTTCATGTAGATACCGGCTGGAAATTCAAAGACATGATCAAGTTCCGTGACAACATGGCCAAAGAACATGGCTTTGATCTGATCGTGCATCAGAACAAAGAAGGTCGTGATGCGGGCGTAAACCCATTCGACTATGGTAGCTCTAAATATACTGACATTATGAAAACCCAAGGCTTGAAACAGGCACTGGATAAATATCAGTTTGATGCTGCTTTCGGTGGTGCACGTCGTGACGAAGAAAAATCACGTGCCAAAGAACGTGTTTATTCATTCCGTGACTCTAAACACCGTTGGGACCCTAAAAACCAGCGTCCAGAACTTTGGAACCTTTACAATGGTAAAGTGAACAAAGGCGAAAGTATTCGTGTATTTCCATTGTCTAACTGGACTGAGCTAGACATCTGGCAATATATCTACCTAGAAAATATCAAACTTGTTCCATTGTACTTAGCTGCTGAACGTCCAGTCGTTGAGCGTAATGGTACACTGATCATGGTTGATGATGAGCGTATGCGCCTGAATCCAGGCGAAGTGCCACAAATGAAATCGGTTCGTTTCCGTACTTTAGGTTGTTACCCATTAACGGGTGCGGTTGAATCAACTGCAACAACTTTACCGGAAATTATCCAGGAAATGCTTTTAGCGACCACATCTGAACGTCAAGGCCGTATGATCGATCATGACGAAGCAGGTTCGATGGAAAAGAAAAAGCAGGAAGGTTACTTCTAAGAGAAATCTCCCCCGGCCCCTCTTTTTCAAAGAGGGGAGAAAAAAGTCTCCCTTAACAAAGGGAGATTTAGAGGGATTAAAAGAAACCGATTTCAACGTATTTGTGGAGCTATGAGCGATGTCTCACCAATCAGAACTTATTAGCCAAGACATTTTGGCTTATTTGAAACAGCACGAAAATAAAGACTTATTGCGTTTCCTGACTTGCGGTAACGTGGATGATGGTAAATCAACCCTGATCGGCCGTCTGCTTTATGATTCAAAACTGATTTATGAAGATCAGCTGCAAGCCGTGACTCGTGACTCTAAAAAAGTGGGTACTACTGGCGATGCACCTGACTTGGCGCTTCTTGTAGATGGTCTGCAAGCTGAACGTGAGCAAGGTATTACGATTGACGTGGCTTACCGTTATTTCTCTACTGAAAAACGTAAGTTCATCATTGCCGACACCCCGGGACACGAACAGTACACCCGTAACATGGCGACAGGTGCGTCGACTGCGGACCTTGCCATCATCCTGATTGATGCGCGTTACGGTGTTCAGACTCAAACACGTCGTCACTCATTCATTGCGAGCCTTTTAGGTATTCGTAATATCGTGGTTGCAGTGAACAAGATGGACTTGGTTGAATTCTCTGAAGCACGCTTCAATGAAATTCAGGCTGAGTACAACAAGTTCGTTGACCAGTTGGGCGATCGTAAACCTGAAAATATTATTTTCACACCGATTTCTGCGTTGAACGGTGATAACGTTGTAAACAAATCACCAAGTACGCCGTGGTACCAAGGTCAGACCTTAATGGAGACTTTGGAAACTGTTGAAATTACGCGTAATACCAGCAAAGATGGATTCCGTTTCCCAGTTCAGTATGTCAACCGTCCTAACCTCGACTTCCGTGGTTTCTGCGGTACCATCGCATTGGGTGAAGTGAAAGTTGGCGATGAAATTGTTGCACTGCCATCTGGCAAGAAATCAACAGTTAAAGAAATCGTAACTTTTGATGGTAATCTGGATCATGCTGTAGCGGGTCAAGCTGTTACTTTAACACTGAACGATGAAATTGATATTTCACGCGGTAACGTGTTGGTGAAAGCTGGCGAACAACCGCTGATTTCACGTTCTGCTCGCGCATCTGTAGTATGGATGAACGATCAACCGTTAGTGGTTGGCAAACTTTATAACGTGAAGTTTGGTACTCAGACCATTCCAGCGAAAGTTGCGAAAATTAACTACCGTACCAATGTAAATACATTGGAAAAAATGGAAGTTGAGCAGCTGGATCTCAATGCGATTGCTGACGTAACGATTGAATTTGATGCGCCAGTGGTATTCGACCGTTATCAAGACAGCCGTTATACAGGTTCATTCATTTTCATCGACCGTCTAAACAACGTAACTGTTGGTGCAGGTATGGTTGAAGCCGCAGTGGAATGGTCTGCACACAACGAGCCTGTAACTGCTGAAGATCGTGCTGCACGTTTAGGTCAAAAACCTGCTGCAGTAACTGTAACTGCAAAAGCACTGGAAAATGCTCAAGCACTTGAAAGCCTGTTGATCCAACAAGGTGTGGTTGCAATTGCGAAAGCTGGTCTGACTGCTGAACAGGTTGCTCTGGTTCGTGAAACTGGTGTGGTGGTAATTACTGACCTTGCAGAAGGTACAGATGTAACTTACACACAAGAAGCGGTTGAAGAACTTGCTGAGAAAATTGTGGAATTGGTTCGTCTATAAGACAGGACCGGTTTTTAAAAAACCCGCTGTAAGGCGGGTTTTTCTATTTTAGATGATGTTAATTTGAATTTTGGGGTCATCCAAGTTGGACAGAATAGACTTATAAATATTGTAATTTTCTTGGTCATAGCAGACAAAATACACCTGCTCGATATGTTCAAAGTTGGGTAGGCTTGAAAGTACTGTTCCAATTGCGATTTCTGCTGCCTCCTGTTTCGGATAGTTATATACACCTGTTGAGATATTAGGGAAGGAGATACTTTTTGCCTTTACCTCATTAGCTTTAACTAGACTGTTTAGATAAGCATTACAGAGTTCTTCAGCCTCATTTTTAGAACCGCCTAACCAGCGAGGACCAACGGTATGGATCAAATATTTGGCAGGTAAATTCCCGGCTGTGGTAATTACCGCTTGACCATTCGGAAGTGAGCCACCAATTTCATCATGAATTTTGCGACATTCCTGTTGCATCTCGGCACCAGCTTTTTTGTGGATGATGTAATCTACGCCACCTCCACCCAATAAGGATTTATTGGCTGAGTTAACGATGGCATCTACTTTTAAGTTGGTGATGTCTGTTTTAATTAGGCTGACAATTTTTTTCATTTTCTAAATATATCTCGGTGATAGTTTTAGATGCATCTGCACAAATTTTACTTACTGCTGCTAAATCTAATGTAGAAAGTGAATATTGACCTTTTAAATATTGTTTATTTTCCCATTGATAGTTCTCATTTGATAACAAAAGATCAAAAGCAGGAAATTTTTCTTTTAATTTATTAGTATCCATATTTGAATTAATAAGCAAATAAATATTTAATTTAAAACTAGGAGAAGAGTTGTAGTCTTTGATTTCTAAAGTTGTGGCACTCCAATTATTAGGAGCAAGCCTGCTATTTGCAAACCAAAATTCTTTTTTATGATTGTTATGCTCATCAGACTTTTTGTAGATAAACTTCCCATTTAATTCATTCTGAATAAAATTTCCTATGTATTCATGAAGTGAATCAAAAGTTTTTTCTCTTAAATTAATTAGATCTTCAATAGCTTGAGCATTATTAAGAATAAAATTTAAATTTTCAGTGTTAATATTCATTTGGTAATAGCTTTCTAAAAGTAAAATAAATTCTCTGGCAAACATCATCCATTTATTAAATGGCTGATTAAAAGTGTCTTGTGCTAATCTCGGTTTTAATTCTTGAACTAGCTTTCTATAAGAAATTCCTTGCCAATCAGTTTCATGTGTGAAGCCATCAAGGCAAAGAACACCACAATATACTTTCTTGTTTGTTGGGGTGTTTTGAGCACGTTGTTCAGCATAATTTTTGTATAAGCCAAACGGATTGTCATTTTGGTGATGGTAAATTTTGCATTCAATGACAAAGATACTCGTAGTTGTTTCAATGAAGAGATCTATACGAGCGTAAGTATTCGTTTCTTTTAAGACAGGAACTTCTCGTTTTACGCAAATTACTTCTTCGAAGTGAAGAGCTTGACTTGCTTGAGGAAAACAAGAAATTAAAGCATCAAGAAAGATGTGACTTAAATTATGTGGTTCTTCCGGATTAAGAAAAAATGCAAGTACATCTGTGGTGGGGTTTTCATAATGTCCACGAGCACCAGTTTCAAAAAAATTCTTTTCTCTTAAATCTAGTTTGTAATTCTTTGCTTGAGATAAAAGTTTTTCTAACTCTTTGAGTTTCAATTCTGACATTAAATTGATTAAAACCGCTATTTATGATTAATATCTTTGAATTCTAAATAAAAATATAAAAAATTGCCGCTAATTAATACGAAAGTAGTTTAGTTTTTAATTTTATATCTACCTGTGATAAGATATATCTTAATTCAATTTAAGATATATCTTACTATGTCTAAAACTCCTGATTCTGTCCTATCAGAAGAACGAGAAAACTCTCCCAAGCCCCGAAAACGCCTCTTTGAAGCAGGGCAGATGAAGCTATTGGTACTGCATTTTATTGCTCAAGCACCCAAGTACAGCTATGACATTATCAAAGACGTGGCAGCGCTCGTAGGCGGAAACTATAAACCGAGTACAGGTACGATTTGCCCAACGATTAATTATCTGGAAGAACAGCAATTCATTACCGCAGAAATCACAGCAGATGAGCGTAAACGCTACAGCATTTCCTCTCAAGGCATTGAACATCTTGCTGCTCAAAAAGAGGCTGTTGAGCTAATCCTGAGTCGCTTTGAAACCCGTCGACGTATTCAGACTGATGAGCGCTATAGCGATATCAATCAAGCCATGGAGAACCTCAAAGCTTCTCTACGTTTAAAACTGCAAACAGATATTAATGCTGAACAGATCAAAGAAATCGCAGATCAGATTGAACAGGCTGCAGCTAAGATTAACCATCTATAAAAGCGCGATATGAAGCAAACCGTAAAAGCACGAAATCAATTTAAAAAAGAGAAGTAAGTAAAAAGGTCATCTATGAGTAACAATCTCCCAAAATTTCACCCGAAACATTTGGCTTGGCTGATGCCGCTGATTCTATCTGGCATCATGAGTGGTGCAATTTCCTGCTTTAACATGTTCATTAATAAAGGCTGGAGCGACCAATTTATTTCTCTATGGCTGCATGCCTGGAGCATGTCGTGGCTGATGGCATTTCCATTGATTCTGGTCGTGCTGCCACTAGTACGTAAATTCCTGATGAAGTTTGTAGAAATGCCAGATCGGTCTGCCAAATAGGGATTGGTCGGAGTGGATTAGTCTGAGAAGTTATCCAATACTTGAGACAATATGGCTTTCATTTCAGTCAGGCTTTTGACACCAGCAATACATTGAATGATCTGTCCATTTCTAAAGATCAGGGTGGAAGGCAGGCCATAGACGTTATAGCGTAGGGTTAGGATTGGTGATTGATCGACATTGATTTTGCCAAACTTAATCGCTGGCTTATGTTCGGTAAATTGTGCTGCCAATTCAGCAAAGACTGGAAAATTCTGCACACAGGGTTTGCACCAGTCAGCATAGAAACGGATCACAGCAAAGCCTTCAAACCATTCAAACTCGCGGTAATTATCTTCGTTATAGATAGTAACTGCTGACATGGAAATTACCTCATATTTATTAGATCAAGGCTTGAACCAGCTCATACTGAGTTCTGCGTGGCCAGTATTCTCATCAACTCCCTGACTGATAATCTTAAAATCCCGCTTCTGGTAAAAACTGACTGCTGAGGTATTTGCATTATAGACATTTAAATGTAATTGATCGCATTGCTGTTTTAAGAAATTAACTAAACGGCGGCCATAGCCAGCACCTTGCTGCTCAGGATCAATGAAAAGTGCAGCTAATATATTTTCCGATTTTAATAATGAAACAAAGCCAAGCACCGTATGATTTTCTTTAAGGACATAGTTTTCTGCCAGAGGTAGGTATTGATCCCGCATTGGAAGCAGCTGATTTTTCCAATAATCAGCCGGAATAAAATCATGTGCCTTTAAAGAAGCCTTGAACCAGATCTCAAGAATAGCGTCGATATCCTCTGTTTTCGCTTTTATAATTATTGTCATCAATGGTCTTATATCAATTTACTAAATAGGCAGCTGATTATACATAAGTCCATGCTGCTTCAATCCATAGCATTTCTATGTTCAAATAAGTTCGAAAAATACGAAACATGAATATTAGGGAAAGAATCCATGACGCAATACAGCATGCAACAAGTCATCATTACAGAACCGGGTGGTGTAGAGAAACTCGCTTATGAAACCGTTGCCATCCCTGAGCCTAAAGCAGACGAAGTGCTGGTCAAGGTACATGCTTTCGGGATTAACCGTCCGGATATCTTGCAGCGTCAGGGCTTGTATCCAATGCCTAAGGGAGTGACTCCTGTACCGGGTCTGGAAGTTGCCGGTGAAGTGGTTGCAGTCGGGAATGAAGTAAGCCAGTTTAAAGTAGGTGACAAAGTCTGTGGTCTGACCAATGGCGGTGGTTATGCAGAATATTGCGTCGTGCCTGAAAGCCAGACTTTAAACATTCCTGAAGGTGTGAGTTTTGTACAGGCTGCAGCGATTCCTGAAACTTTTTTCACTGTCTGGGCAAATGTGTTCCAGATGGGTAAGGCTAAGGCAGGAGAGACTGTACTGATTCATGGCGGAACTAGCGGAATCGGAACCACGGCCTTAATGCTGTGCAAATCATTAGGCATCAAAACCTTCGCGACAGCAGGCAGTGATGAAAAAATTCAGGCGATTTCACATCTGACCACAGGAATCAATTACAAGACCCAAGACTTTGAGCAGGTCATCAATGAAGCTACGGATAATGCCGGTGTAGATGTGATTCTGGATATGGTGGGTGCGCCGTACCTAGAGAAAAATCTGAATCTGCTGCGTCGTGATGGTCGTCTGGTGTATATCGCATTCCTGGGCGGCGCTAAAGCTAAGGATGTAAAATTGGGTCAAATCATGATGAAACGTTTGACCATTACCGGTTCCACCATGCGTGCACGCAATACGGCTGAGAAAGCTGAAATTGCCCAAGGCCTGAAAGAGCATGTGGCACCACTCTGGGCAAAAGGTGAATGTTTACCGATGATCTATAAAACCTTCAAATTTGACCAGATTCAGGATGCGCATGCAACGATGGATACGGGTGAACATATCGGTAAGATTGTGGTGGAAATCATCTAATTATTCTTGTGATAGAAATACTAAAAGCCAACTTTTGTTGGCTTTTATTTTGCATAAAAAAAGATAACTAATTTAAATTAATTGCTTGAAATAGGGATATAAATTTTAAAAAACGGTAAAAAGTGTCGATTATTCGACACAACCTGTCAAAACTGAGGAGTAAATTAGCGCTTAAATATAATCTGACTAAATTGTTTGGTATTTGATGAAATGTCACGTATTAAAAGGAAGTATATTATGAAGATAGTGTCCACCCCTTATACGCATGAACATGGCTTTCGTGCATTGAAGCGTTTGCATAAAGCGATTATCCGTAATCAGTTACTTCGTTCCGATCTACACAAGCTGTATCAAGCCATGTTGCATCTGGAACGCTATATGGAACGGCTGAGCCACTCAGCACCGAAACCTCACTACAAACGTCGTAAAAAATCTTAAAAAACACCTTGCTATTAGCCTTAAGTTGAAGTGAATAACTCTAATCTCGTTTTTATTTGGCTGTATAATTTTCCCATAATTTAAAAATTCTAAGCAGATGATTCATTGTGCTGCACAAGCGGCACGAAGAGGGTATTTATGAAGGGCAATGCGTCAACGCATGAGCGCCTCGCAGACCGTTTGGCAAATATTTTAACCAAACTTAATATAGGGCATCAGTTGAGTGTGCAGGAGCTGGCACGAGAATTTCAGGTCAGCACCCGTACCATTGAGCGTGATTTTGTTCGTCTAAATGCGTATTTACCGCTCATACAGGATGAAAATACTAAACGCTATTATCTTGAACCTTCATATTTAGGGCGTTTCAAGTTACAGGATATCCAGAATTTTGCACAGTTATCCGGAATCAGTGACTTGTATCCGGCACTGGATATATCTTTTATTCGTGAATTGCTGGATGAGCGGGCAAATCAGGTATTTTCGGCAAAAGGCTATTATTTTGAAGATGCCAAACAGTTTGCCGAGCATTTCAAGCTGCTTGCAGGGGCGATCTATAAACGGCAGCAGATTGAGCTGCAATATTCCGATCAGGCACGAATCATCCAGCCATACCGATTGATTCATCATCATGGCATCTGGTATCTGGCTGGTGTCACTGAAGCTGAACTCAAAACTTATCGTTTAAGTCAGTTGCAGGAAGTCAAACTGGTTTTTGAAAATGAAAGCTTTGAGCATGATCCTGAAGTTCTGAAAATGCTGGCAGATGAAGACAGCATCTGGTTTGGTCAGCAAAAACAGCAGGTTTTGATGAAGGTGCAACCTGAAGTCACGGTATTTTTTAAAGAGCGCCGTTTATTTCCGGAACAGCAGATCGAACAGGAATCAGAGTCTGGAGAATTGTTAATTAGTTGTCAGATTCGTCATGAAATGCAGTTATTGCCACTGGTACGTTACTGGCTACCGTATGTAAAGATCATTGAGCCGATTCATTTTCAGGAAAAACTGGAACAGGATCTGGAAGGTTATTTACGCTCTGCTGGATAATATTTTGAAAGCAGAGCAGGTTGTTGAATGCTTATAGAATTCTATTGAGAATTAGATTTAGCAAATTACAGGCATAAAAAAACCAGCTTTCGCTGGGTTCTTTATTTGCACCATCTTCAGTAGTAGAAGAATGGTGCCCGAGGCCAGACTCGAACTGGCACGCTTTGTGGGCGGGGGATTTTAAATCCCCTGTGTCTACCGATTTCACCACTCGGGCTTTAACAAGATTGGAGGCGGAGGTCGGAATCGAACCGGCGTCCACGGAGTTGCAGTCCGCTGCATGACCACTCTGCCACCCCGCCGCGTCTTGTTGATGCGTATATTATCAAGCTCTGAAAAAAAAACAATAGGATATTCATTTGTATGCGCATAAAAACAGCATATGGCGGAAAATATTCAGAATTATCATGTAGAATGTGCAAAATTGATTCATATCAACACTTGGGAGAAGTGCCGTGGCATTAGTTTTAGACGGTCGTGCATTGGCGAAGCAAATTGAAGCTGACTTGTTAACTCGCGTAGAAGCGCTGAAAGCAAAGTCAGGTCGTACTCCAATTCTTGCGACTATTTTGGTGGGTGACGATGGCGCATCTGCAACTTATGTACGTATGAAAGGTAATGCTTGCCGCCGTGTTGGTATGGATTCACTAAAAGTTGAGCTTCCAAAAGAAACGACTACTGAAGAATTGCTTGCTGAAATTGAAAAACTGAATGCAAATCCGGATGTTCACGGTATTCTTTTACAACACCCAGTACCTGCGCAAATTGATGAACGTGCTTGTTTTGATGCTATCTCGCTTGAAAAAGACGTCGATGGTGTGACTTGTCTGGGCTATGGTCGTATGGCGATGGGTGAAGCAGCTTACGGTTCTGCTACTCCTGCAGGTATCATGACCATCCTGAAAGAAAACAATATTGAAATCGCAGGTAAACATGCTGTAGTGGTTGGTCGTTCTGCGATTCTAGGTAAACCAATGGCAGCAATGTTGCTTGAAGCGAATGCTACAGTGACCATTTGCCATTCACGTACTCAAAACTTGCCTGAATTTGTAAAACAGGCTGACATCGTTGTAGGTGCTGTGGGTAAAGCTGAACTGATCCAGAAAGACTGGATTAAACCAGGTGCAGTGGTTGTTGATGCTGGCTTCCACCCACGTGATGGCGGTGGTGTGGGTGATATTCAATTAGTCGGTATCGAAGAAATCGCTTCTGCTTATACCCCAGTTCCGGGTGGTGTAGGTCCTATGACAATCACTACGCTGATTCGTCAAACTGTAGAAGCTGCTGAGAAGGCTTTGGGTTAATTGAAATTTTAATTAGTTACGGCGGAGTTGTATCGTTGTGACTATAGATGTAAGAAGCTCATTCGTTACTTTTGTTTCGGCAAAAGTAACCAAAACCATTTGTCATTCGCAGAACTCGTCATATTTCTTTTGCGTGGTTGATGTGTCGCAAAAACAGGACGAATTAGATTTCAGCCTGCCTCGAACAGCTGCGAATGACGTGGTCATGTATCCGATTAATGTATAAATTCCAATAAAGATATTTTCGCATCAAGGCTTTCTTCATGAGCTGTACTTTCCAATTTCCTAAAGCCCCTGAGCATTTACTTCAAGCCTTACACCAAGTTATTCCTAATTGTGAACTGATGGCACAGCAGCTACCAGAAACACCGATTTCACTCTGGCTGATTCCACCAGTCTTTCCGACAGACAAACTAGATGATGAAGTGATTCGTCGTATCTGGAATGATACGCCGTACTGGATCTTCTGCTGGGCATCAGGATTGGCCATGGCACAGTGGTTGCTGGCTGAACCGCATCATGTCAAAGACAAAGTGGTACTAGATTTTGGTGCAGGATCAGGTGTTGTTGCTATTGCAGCGAAAATGGCAGGAGCCAAACGTGTGATCTGTTGTGATATCGATCAGGTCAGTCTGAATGCCTGTCGTGCCAATGCTGAGTTAAATGATGTTGAGCTGGAATATCTGGATGATCTCTATAAAGCAGAACAGGTGGATATACTGCTAGCGGCAGATGTGCTTTATGATCAGTGTAACCGTTTCTTCCTGGATGAATTCCTGAAATTTGCACCAGAAGTCTGGGTCGCAGATAGTCGGGTGAAAAATTTTAGTCATCCGCAATATCTCAAACTGGATGAACGTAGTGCGACTACCTGGCCAGATCTGGATGAATCACCAGAATTCCGTAATGTCAGCTTCTATCGAACTAAATAACATCCAAGAATTGAAAAAGAAAAAAAAGGGCATCAAGCCCTTTTTTATGCTCTGTTTTATGAGCAAGTATAACGAATCACACGTACAGTGGTAGGGCGAGCTTCTAATGCCTCTCGGGCACCCGGATTTTCACTGTTATATAAATCAGGTGTATTACTCAAACTGATTTGGGTGCGGCTATCCCCGAGTTGACGGCCATACTGAACCTGTTCAGGAGTTGGGTTAACTATTTCCTGACTATTAATAATCTGGATATTATAACTTTTAGAGGTTCCAAGAACTTGTCTGCAAGCAGCCTGTAACCTGTTTTCATCCTGACTTGGTCGTCCTGCTAATGTATAGCTTAAGGTTGCGGAATTTTCTGAACGTTCCAGAATTTCATAACCGGTCTGACCGTTAAATTGTTGAGGTGCCGTCTGACATGCTGTCAGGCCTAAAGTGCCGATAGTTAAGCCGAGTAAAAAAACTGTTTTTTTCATCATGATGATTTCCCGTATTTTTATCAGACAAGTATGCCATAGCAACGAAATAGCGGAATGGCAGTAAACATAAAATTCCAATAAAAAAGCTTTCCGAATGTTTCCATCCGGAAAGCTCCTAAAGCAATACAGTTACTTAGTCATCAGTAATCATGCTGTGCTTTTTAGTGTCTTTCATAAAGACATAAGTGAGCAGCGACAGGCCAATCATAAAAGTAATGTAATAGAAGAAGTAGTTTTCATGGCCGGCATTTTTAAAGCTTAAAGCCACCAGTTCTGCTGTACCCCCAAATAGTGTATTGGCAATCGCATAAGGCAAAGCTACGCCTAAGGCACGGATATGGGCAGGGAATAGCTCAGCTTTCACTACGGCATTAATCGCTGTGTAACCAGTCACAATCACCATACCACTCATACACAGCATGAATGCTGTAGTTGGGTTGGTAGTTGAGCCTAAGCCATTAAAGATAGGAATGGTAAATAGTACACCAAGCACACCAAAGGCAATCATGATTGGCTTACGGCCGATCTTGTCAGAAAGTGCACCAATCACAGGTTGCAAGAGCATGAATACAAAGATCGCAAGAGTCGTGATTTCAGTCGCTGTGGTTTTTTCAAATCCTGAGGTGTTCACCAGATATTTCTGCAAATAAGTAGTGAAAGTATTGAAAGCTAAAGTACCACCTGCAGTTAGCATGATCACGGTAAATGCCTGTTTAGGATATTTAGTGAATAAAGCTAAGGCACCGGATTTAGGGCCACCTTTTTTCGCCTGTTCAACAGCCTGTTTTGAAGATTGTGTTTCTACCAGACCGCGACGGATCCAGAACACCACAATCGCTAAGAATGCACCAATCAGGAAGGGAATACGCCAGCCCCATTCAGTGAGTTGTGCTTCAGTCAAAGTGCGTTGTAGGAAGATCAAGACACAGAGTGCCAATAGTTGACCTGAGATCAGGGTCACATACTGGAAGCTTGAGTAGAAACCACGATGATTTTTACCTGCCATTTCAGTCAAGTAAGTGGCACTTGAACCGTATTCACCACCTACACTCAAACCTTGTAATAAACGAGCAAATAACAGCAGCGCAGGGGCGAGCATGCCCACTGAATCATAGGTGGGTGCACAGGCAATAATCAAGGAACCTACACACATTAGAGAAACGGATAGGGTCAAACCTGCTTTACGACCTTTGCGGTCAGCGTAAATTCCCATAATCCATGCGCCAATCGGACGCATCAAGAAACCAAGTGCGAATACAGCAGCAGCCTGAAGAAGTTTGACGGTATTGTCGCCATTAGGGAAGAACTGTGAAGCGAAATATAAGGTAAAGGCTGCATAAACATACCAGTCGTACCATTCGACCAGGTTACCTGCAGAACCACCGAGAATAGATTTAACCCGTGTTTTACGATCAAGCTGCGGTGTAGCAGCTTCAGGAAGTGGCTGATTCACAACATTGCTCCAAAGGAATGCTGTAAAACACATCTTTTTTAAATTTTCATTGCTATAAAATCTAAAAAGTTATGTTTTAGTGAGAGAGAAAGTGAGGAGATTTCATATACTTATACGCCTCCAAGTTTTCTCTTTTTATAGGACTTTAGTCTTAATAAATAATGTAGTTTTCAAATATTTTTATAAAACATAAATTTACCATTTGTTTAGAGTAATTGCTTGATTTTTATATTAGATTAACTGGTTAAATGCTGTTCTTTAAGGGGATTAATGAATGGTAAAGGTAGTTTTTATTTAGATGTAAAATAGATTAAAAAATTGGCTTTAACCTTATCTTAAGATAATAAAAAAGGCCGCTTACGCGACCTTTTTAAAATTAAATCAGCAATTAAGCAGATTTAACCGCTTCAAGAAGTTCAGCTTGGCGTTTTTTCAACGCTTCTGGCAGACGATCACCTAATTTGTTGAACAATTCAGTGTGGCTTTCAAGTTCTTTGATCCATTGATCTTTGTCTTGAGAAGTTACCAGGTCAAATTGTTCTTTAGTGAAATCAGAACCAGTCCAGTTTAGCTGTTCGTAAGTAGGTACACGGCCGATTGGAGTTTCAACAGCATCAGCACGACCTTCACAACGATCGATGATCCACTCAAGAACACGCATGTTTTGACCGAAACCAGGCCATACGAAGTTACCTTCAGCATCACGACGGAACCAGTTCACGTTGTAGATACCAGGAAGCTTGTTACCAGCAGCAGCAGCTTTCTCGCCAACTTTCTCACCCATTTCTAACCAGTGAGTGAAGTAGTCAGCCATGTTGTAGCCAGCAAATGGAAGCATCGCAAATGGGTCGCGACGAACGATACCTTGTTGACCAACAGCAGCAGCAGTTGTTTCAGAACCCATGGTTGCAGCTTTATAAACACCATCAACCCAGTCAAATGCTTCTGAAATTAGAGGCACTGTGTCTGCACGGCGACCACCGAAGATGAACGCTGAAATTGGAACACCCGCTGGATTTTCCCAATCCGCATCGATAGAAGGGCATTGACCAGCAGAAACTGTGAAACGAGCATTCGGATGAGCCGCTTTTTCTTCGCCAGTGTGTGGTTGACCTTTCCAGTTAGTCAGATTCGCAGGAGCTTCTTTAGTCAGACCTTCCCACCAAACTTCACCGTTGTCAGTTACAGCAACGTTTGTATAGATCACGTCTTTATGAAGCGTTGCCATACAGTTCGGGTTAGTTTTGGTATTTGTACCAGGAGCTACACCGAAGAAACCAGCTTCAGGGTTGATTGCATATAAGCGACCATCTTCACCTGGTTTGATCCAGGCAATATCGTCACCTACAGTTTCAATTTTCCAACCTTCATAACCTGCTGGTGGAATCAGCATCGCGAAGTTTGTTTTACCACAAGCAGATGGGAATGCAGCTGCGATGTAGTGTTTTTCGCCTTTAGGGCTAGTCACGCCAAGGATTAGCATATGTTCAGCTAACCAGCCTTGTTGACGACCCATATAAGATGCAATACGTAAAGCCAGGCATTTTTTACCTAACAATGCGTTACCGCCGTAACCAGAACCAAATGACCAGATTTCACGAGTTTCTGGGTAGTGCACGATGTATTTTTCTTTGTTGCAAGGCCAAGCAACATCTTTTTGACCTTCTTCAAGTGGTGCACCCACAGTGTGTACGCAAGGGACAAATTCGCCATCTGTACCTAGAACGTCATAAACAGCTTTACCCATACGAGCCATTTTAGACATGCTGACTGCCACATAAGGAGAGTCAGTTAATTCGATACCGATGTGCGCAATGTGTGAACCCAAAGGACCCATAGAGAATGGAACCACATACAGGGTACGACCTTTCATTGAACCGTCAAACAGACCATTCAATTTTTCGCACATAACTGCTGGATCTTCCCAGTTATTGGTCGCGCCAGCGTCTTCTTTATTTGCAGAACAGATAAAAGTACGGTCTTCAACACGAGCAACGTCAGAAGGATCAGAATTTGCAAGATAAGAACCAGGATGTTTCTCTTGGTTAAGCGCTTGCATTGTGCCGTTAGCGATCATCAAGTCGATATAACGTTGATATTCTTCTGCGCTACCGTCACACCATTCAATTTTTGCTGGTTTTGTTAATTTAGCAATTTCTTCCACCCATGCAATAAGCTTAGGGTGACGAACGAATTCTGGTGCGTTCACTTGGGTCATGGTGAGGCCTATCTCAAATGTGTACAAAATTTTGTACAAAGTACAATCTGGTCAATAAAATACTGGCCAGATGAAATATGAAAAAAAGTGGCTGTATTAAAGCATAAAATCATCAAAAAAATAAGACTAAAGAAGTGCTGGATTTTATTTGGAATATTATGCTATTTTCTGTTTAAATTTATATAAAACAATAAGATATAAATAAATTCAAAATCTTAAATATGTATTTATTAGCTTTATGTGTGGTATTTATTTTAATTATTTTTATTTAAATCAAACCTTTAAATAAAATTGTTCAGTTATATTTGTTATTGATTAAATAAATGGTCGCCATTCGAATTTTACATAAAGCAACTATTAATTGTTTATGAATTGGACAAAATGCCAATAGGTGTGCATCAATCTGTGTAAAAAATGTCTAATCAATCTAAACCCTTATCCATTATTTATAATCATAATTCTGGTTTCCGTCTATTCGACCAACAAGAAAAATATGAGCAATTACTAGATATTTTTGCAGCGCATGATTTTGAGACTAAAGCCTTTGAAATCAACGTTCCAGAACAGTTTAAAAAAGTCATTGCTGAAGTGCTGCAACGGCATCAACAATCGCCAGATCATGGTGTGATCGTGGCGGCTGGAGGAGATGGAACGCTCAATTCAGTCGCCAAACACCTGCTTGAAACTGATATTCCAGTCGGAATATTGCCTTTAGGGACTTTTAACTATGCGGCAAGATTGCTGGATATTCCTTTAGATTTGGTTGAAGCCGCACAAGTCATTGCAACGGGTCAAACCAAATGTATCCATGTAGCGCGTATTAATCAGGAAATCTACCTGAACAATGCTAGTCTGGGCTTATATCCTTTATTTATTAAAAAACGTGAAGACTATAACCGTATTTTTGGTCGACTACCTTTACATGCCTATACCTCAGCACTCGATGTGTTGATTCGTGACCGTAAAGAATTAAAACTAGAAATCTGGGTAGACCAAAAGAAATATCCGGTCAAAACTCCACTGATTTTCTTTGGTAATAATCCACTTCAACTGGCAGACATGAAAATGCGGATTGCCCAAGCTGCTGAGCAAGGGAAGGTGGCTGGGGTTGTGGTCTCCAAAAGTGACAAGCTGACGTTATTCAAGCTGGTATATCAGTTAATTCGGGGCAAGATTGATCAAGCCTCTGATGTCTATAGTTTTGCTGCAGATCAGGTGCGAATTGAGTCTAAACGCAAAAAATTAATGGTAGCTATAGATGGAGAAACGGTAGAAATGACACCACCTTTAAATATTTCAGTTTTAAAAAATAGTTTAAGTGTAATGGTGCCTCATGATTCTGCATCTCTCTGATCTGCATTTTGGTACAGAAAGGCCTGAATGTTTGGAAGCCATCCAACAATTTTGTCGGGATCATGCATTGGAAGCGGTGGTAGTCAGCGGCGATCTCACCCAGCGAGCACGTTTGGGGCAGTTCTTTGCTTGTAAACGGTTTCTGGATCAGTTGAATACGCCTTATCTTGTGATCCCGGGGAATCATGATATTCCGCTTTATCATTTATGGAATCGATTATTTACTCCATTTACCCGTTATCAATTATTTTTCGGTGAACTCGAGCCTGTTTTAGAAACCGAACATTTTTATCTGATTGGGGTAAATTCGATTAGACGTCGATATCATACTAAAGGGCATTTATCACTCGAACAGATTCAAAGGATTGACCTGAAACTACAGCAGGCACCTGATTCCAAAATCAAGATTATTGTCAGTCATCAACCTTTTTATGTGCCATTTCAGAATAGGCAGGGTTTTAAGGATATTCCCCTGATGGCCAAAATTGCATTGGAGTCCTGGTCGCAGCATGGGCTGTTTGCTGTATTGCATGGGCATTTGCATCGTACCGCAGTCTATGATTTGAACCGTATATTCGAATTGGGAGGAAATCATCCGGTTTATGATGTACATGCAGGGACTTCTGCGTCACATCGGCTCCATAAGAATCAGCCGAATAGCTTTAATGCAATTGATGAAACAGGAAAAATTACGCAATATTGTTTTGATGAACAGTTAAAAACCTTTGTTCCACAGCCTGATCCCATAAATAAATAGACAAAAAATACGCAATCCATCAAAAAATTAAAAAAAAACCAATTTTTTTTCATTTTTGCCCTTGAAGCGTTTTATTCCATCTCCATAAAAAGGACATCAAAAAATTTTGATGATGACCAATGGAATAAATAAGTCGTCATCGGTGATCTAAAAAAGACTTAGTCTGATGGAGTTATTTATGAGCAACATTCGTCCATTACATGACCGCGTTGTTATTCGTCGTGTTGAAGAAGAAACAAAAACAGCTGGGGGCATCTTACTTCCAGGTTCTGCTGCTGAAAAACCTGCACAAGGTGAAATCATTGCAGTTGGTAATGGTCAAATCACTGACAATGGCGTACGCGCGTTAGACGTAAAAGTTGGCGACAAAGTATTGTTCGGTACTTATGCAGGTACAACTGTAAAAGTAAACGGCGAAGAACTTTTAATCATGAAAGAGTCTGACATTCTGGCAGTATTAGAAGCTTAATCTGCGCCAGATCGTTTTACTCATTCCAATTCAGATTTTGTAAAGATATAACAATATTCGGAGTCAAATATGTCAGCTAAAGACGTAAAATTTGGTGATTCAGCTCGTTCAAAAATGATCGCTGGTGTGAACATCCTTGCAGATGCGGTGAAAGTGACTTTAGGTCCTAAAGGCCGTAACGTTGTAATCGACCGTTCTTTCGGTGCACCGCACATCACTAAAGATGGTGTATCTGTTGCGAAAGAAATCACCCTAAAAGACAAATTCGAAAACATGGGTGCGCAACTGGTTCGTGAAGTTTCTTCAAAAACCAATGATATCGCAGGTGACGGTACAACAACTGCAACTGTATTGGCTCAAGCAATACTGAACGAAGGTATTAAGTCAGTAACTGCGGGTATGAACCCAATGGATCTGAAACGTGGTATCGACCTTGCAGTGAAAACTGTTGTTGAAAATATTAAACAAACTGCAAAACCAGCTTCTGATTCTAAAGCGATTGAGCAAGTCGGTTCGATCTCTGCAAACTCTGACACCACTGTTGGTTCTCTGATTGCACAAGCAATGGAAAAAGTGGGCAAAGAAGGCGTAATCACTGTTGAAGAAGGTTCAGGCTTTGAAGATTCGCTTGATGTTGTAGAAGGTATGCAGTTTGACCGCGGTTATATTTCTCCATACTTTGCAAATAAACAAGACACTTTAACTGCTGAACTTGAAAACCCATACATCCTGTTGGTTGACAAGAAAATCAGTAACATCCGTGAATTGATCACTGTTCTAGAAGCTGTTGCGAAAACTGGTAAGCCTCTTCTTATCATCGCTGAAGATGTTGAAGGCGAAGCATTGGCTACACTTGTAGTGAACAACATGCGCGGCATTATCAAAGTATGTGCGGTTAAAGCACCTGGCTTCGGTGACCGTCGTAAAGCAATGCTTCAAGATATCGCGATCCTGACTGGCGGTACTGTGATTTCTGAAGAAATCGGTATGCAGTTAGATCAAACTTCACTTGAACACTTAGGTACTGCACACAAAGTGACTGTATCTAAAGAAAATACAGTGATTGTTGATGGTGCTGGTGATGCAAATCAGATTTCTGAGCGTGTTCAGCAAATCCGTGCACAAATCGAAGAATCTACTTCTGAATACGACAAAGAAAAACTTCAAGAACGCGTTGCTAAATTGGCAGGCGGTGTAGCAGTTATCAAAATCGGTGCTGCAACTGAAGTTGAAATGAAAGAAAAGAAAGACCGTGTAGACGACGCACTTCATGCAACTCGTGCTGCAGTTGAAGAAGGTGTTGTTGCGGGTGGTGGTGTTGCACTGGTACGTGCTGCATCTGCACTTGATGGTCTGACTGGTGCTAACGATGACCAAAACGTAGGTATCAACATTCTTCGTCGTGCAATCGAAGCTCCTCTTCGTCAAATCGTAGCCAATGCTGGTGATGAGCCATCTGTAGTGATCAATGCTGTGAAGAACGGTGAAGGTAACTATGGCTATAACGCTGCGACAGGCGAATACGGTGACATGCTGGAAATGGGTATTCTTGACCCTGCTAAAGTAACTCGTTCTGCACTTGAGCATGCAGCTTCTGTTGCTGGCTTGATGTTAACAACAGAATGTATGATTACTGAAATTCCAGAAGAAAAACCAGCTATGCCTGATATGGGCGGCATGGGTGGTATGGGCGGTATGATGTAATTCATCGTTCGATCATATGATGTAAAAAATCCCCGCATTTGCGGGGATTTTTTATTAAGTTAGAAAATAATTAAGGTGATTTTTTAACTAATTTATAATTCAGATTACTCTGTATTTCCCTACCTGTTTCTATATCACGAGCTTCAACGAAATTATCACCTACATAAAACTTCCGGTTTTCAGCTTTTCCATCTAGGACGATAATAGAAGGTTGTTGAGGATCGAAAGTGAAGCTACCTTTGGTTTCAGTTTCATTATTTCCAGTTTTACCTAAATATTCCTCACTCAATTCATAAGTTTTGTCAGGATTAAGATCTAGTTCAACTTTAATACCTTCGCAGTCAGCACACGGGAAAACACCTTCATATTCACCTGCCCAGTTTGAGTTGGCAGTGGCATTACTGCTCATCTTAGTACTCATATTGCTTTGACTATTTGTAGTCTCTGTAGTAACAGGAGCATTTGTGGTATTAGATTGAGTATCTGCACTGACCATATCGCGGTCATTCTGTTTAGAACATGCACTTAAACTAGTAACTGTTACTACCAATAAAGCAGGCCATAATATTTTTTTCATTGAAGATCATCCTCTTGTTCTTCTGTATTAGGATTTACATTAAAAGTATGAGCTATCAATATACAGAGAGATCTTGTTAAAAATTGATTCGTTAAGTGAAACGGATTAAATATATGTAGATGAGAAACTAAGATAATTAAAATACAAAATAAGCGATAGGTTTTCTTTAGTTTTATTTTATAAACCTTAAGGTTATGATTTGATAGAAATAATTATTAATAAGAGCGGTCATGAAAGCAGAACAGGAAAATAATATCATCGCGAAAATATATGATGCTGCTTTATTGCCTGCTTTATGGCTAGAGGTCATTCAGGATATTGTGCAATATACCCAGAGTCATAGTGCAATTTTTACCGGCCTTGATCAATTCAATCCAGCCTATGACTTTGTTTATACTTACAATATCCCGGAAGAAAGTCTGGCTGCTTATCAGGAGGAACGGATTCGGGTCATTGACATGAAGCTGCATATGCCTTTATGGAATAAAATTGATATGGGGGAGGCACTTAATCAGGACTGCCGTCATTATGCAGATCAACCTGGAACAGAACAGTATATTTTTTATGAAAAATGCCTTAAGCCTACAGGGATAGGGTATATGGCGGGAGTATTGCTGGACAGAGGAAACTATCGCTGGGCAGTCATGGGACTACATCGTGCTCCACACACTCAAGGTTTTGAAGCAGCTGAACTGAATTTTCTCAAACGGATCGGCATACATTTGCGTCGCTCTTTACAGATTCATCGGCAAATCAGTTTGGTACAACAAGACAATATCAGCTTATATACCGTATTAGACTGTTTAAAAATCGGTATTATTTTGCTGGATCAGGATCTCAAGTTATCTTATTCAAATCCACTAGCACAAAGCATGATTGAAGCTTCAACATGTCTGGAAATGGATATGCATAACCGGCTGAAAACACCGGTAGGTGATCAGGAACGTCTGGAAAGATTGCTATCGAGTGCTTTGCTGGAAGATACCAGTATGTCGAGTGAAATAGGCGGGGTCTTGGCTTTGCAGGATTCTAAAGGACAGCAATTGATGCTCACTGTTGTGCCTTTTAAAAGGTTGAGAAAAATGCAGCAATTTTCTGAAGCTCAGCATCAGATTGCTGTATTTATGACAGACAAAAACCGGCATTATTCATTATCTAGAGCTTATTTGCAGCAAGCATATCAACTGTCAAAACGTGAATTTGATTTGTGTGAACTTTTAATCAATGGCTATAAATTAGAAGAAATTGCAGTGAAATGTGGGATCACTTTAAGTTCAGTACGCACTTATTTTAAGAATATTTATGAAAAAACTGACTGCACTTCACAAATTGAGCTGATGCACTTATTGATGGGATGTACGATTCATTTTGAACATATTAATTAAACCTACCTAAAGATAATTCTTTAGGTAGGCAGTGCTCATTATCTAACGCGCTGTAATGTTACAGGACCTTCACCTTGTGGATGCAAGATCAGAGTTTCAGCCGATACATTGATGTTTGCAATGGTCTTGCTGCCATCGGAACTGTCTTGTAATCCGCCACATTCATTGGTATCGAATAAAACTTCAGTGGTCGTAAGTGTATTACCTGAGAGGATAAATTTGCCATATTCAATACCAGGCCAGCCACAATCATCTCCGCCTTCAGTGTCCAGGAAGAAATAATAGTTTGTGTCAAAGAAGGCAAATAAATGGATGTCACTAAATCTCCATGCACCTACCAGACCATTAGCAGACTGTTTGACGCGGCTTAAACGGTATTCGGTATTGATCCCCGGTTCTGTCAGAATTAAGGTCGTTCCATCATAGTTTAACGTATAAGGTTTGCCTCCTGCAGGATGTGAGAGTCCCCATTCACCATTACTGTCTTGAATAATACGCGGTGAAATTACACTGGTAGTTGCATTCCAGTTTAACTCTCCAGTTTCAATGCCAGGCGTTCCATCACCATCAGCAGCTTCTGCTTGACCTAAGGCATAACGGCCATCTTCTAAAATATGGATTAGAACAGCGCTGTTTGCATTACGGCCAATTTCCCAAGTACCGGCAATATCTTTATAGAAAGTTGACTGGAAGTTTTCTGCAGCTTTTTCAGGTGTAATCAATTTTTCTGTGGTAACTACGCCTGTTGATACCACGTCTGTAGCAAATGCTGTAGGGGCCTTAGAAAAATCTAAACTTTTATTAAGAAGGGCATTAGCAGCTTCAGTACTGATGCTAATCCCATTGTCATGATTACTATCTGTATCTAAAGACTGTAAAAGCACCATCAGATTGGTACGTGCATTTTCAGTTTGTGCTAAATCTAACGGAGTAACACGTTCTTTCGCTTCAATTTCTTGACCTAGTTGTACGTCACCAATCAGGAATTTAACCTTTTCTCCATCATTAAATTTAAATTCACCTTTTTCATTAGTAACCCCTTCCGCACCGCTGCTGGTGATATATGTTACCCCTGAGATAATTCCATCTGTCAGTACACCAGTTTCGGTCCCGACCGGAGCTGTAGGTGGAACAGGTGATGAACCCTCTGTACGATCATTATCTGAACCGCCACATGCTGTAAGTAACCCCGCTAAGGCAAGACAAATTAAAGTCTTTTTCATGAAAATCTTCCTGAAATTTATTATGTCAGCGAAGTATAGAAAGAAAGCTAAAATCGACATATCCTAAAATTAGGATGGAAAAATATATAAATCAGTAAAATAAATTGAACTCACTATTTGCTTAAAAGAGTGAGCTTGCAATAGGTAGTGAAAGAAGAAATATTCAAATAACAATAAATTGAAATTCTTCCTAAAGCTTAAAAATACAAATATATATTAATTGATGTTTTATTGATCAGGATGCACTATCTATATTCTGCTGCATTGTTAGACTGTGGCGAAATTTTGATAATGATTGTGATGTAGCTGTGTTTGAAAATTTAGCTGAGAAAACTTTAAATTTAATGGGCTGGAAAACCGATGACCAATGGCCCGAAGACCTTGATCAATGTGTGATGATTGCAGCGCCACATACCAGTAACTGGGATGCACTATATGCACGTTTGGCCTTAAAGGCATTAAAAGTGAATGTGCGTCTGACCATTAAAGACAGCTATATGAAATTTCCATTTGGGCCTTTTGTACGTGCAATGGGTGGAATTGGTATTGACCGTCGTCCCAAACAACCGGGTGAGCCACGTCCAAGCATGGTTCAGGTCATGACAGGTCTATTTAAAGAGCATCCTAAACTAGTCATGCTGGTTACGCCGGAAGGTACACGTGCCCGTCAGGAACAATGGAAAACTGGTTTTTATCACGTGGCGATCAATGCGGGTGTGCCGATTGCGCTAGCTTATATGGATTATGCAAAAAAAGAAGCGGGTGTTGGTAAAATCATTTATCCAACAGGAAATTATGAACAGGATATGGCTGAGATCATGACGTTCTATGCCAATATTGAACCTAAATTTCCTGAAAAATTCAGTATTGATCAACGCTATTTTTAATTTCAGGAAAAATAAAAGCAGAGGGATGGACTCTGCTTTTCTGTACGATATATAAATACCGAATTTAATTTTGATTCTCTTCAGATAAAATTCCCCCCAGATTCTGGCAGGCATCTTTATAAAGATTGTATTGCTGTTCTACCACTTCATATAAAGGCAGGTCAAAAAGCTCTTCTCCTTGATGATATTGCTCAATATAAGATTCGACCTTGGTTTTGCTGCTGTATAGCATGTGTTGATAATAATCCGTCATACTACTGTGTGGCATTTGCGCTGTATCAATCTTGGCACAATTGAAGTTTCGCAGAAGCTGTTCTGACTTTTTAAGATCATTGGACATACAACCTGCCAGTAACATGCTATTGAGCAATGCCGTTAGGAGTTTCATAGAAAATAGATGAACTTTGATGGGGAGCGCACTATTGTAGAAGTAAATGCGCTATGCAAAAGTAGTTTTATTCAACAACTGGTCAAAAAATAGAAGAATAAAATTCAGAATCTCATTCTTCCTTGGCGATCTTTAACCTTTAACCAGTCCGCCATCGACAATCAGGTTTTGACCTGTCACTGCACGTGAATAAGGTGACAGGAACATTAAAATAGCAGACGCAAATTCTTCAGGTGTAATCACGCGACGTAAAGGAGTGGATTGAGCAATCAGGTCAAAGACAAAGTCAGGCGTTGCTTTACTTGCATCTGTAGTTTGCAGTAATCCGCCTGAAAGCATGTTCACGTTAATCCCATACTGACCCAGGTCTTGCGCAGTAGTTCGGGTAAAGGCCAATAGCGCCGCTTTCCCAGTCGTATAATCATGATAAGGAACGACAGGGTTTTGAACCAGGTTAGTCCCAATATTCACGATACGACCAAAATGTGCCTGTTTCATATCTTCTAATGCAGCTTGCGTCGTATTTAAACAGGCTTGAACTGCTCCACTAAACTGACGGGCCATGCTTTCCCAGGTCAGATCTTCAACTTTAGGTCGCTCATCGCCATTAAACTCAAACTGCACCAGCGCATTATTAATGACGGAATGGATGGCTTCTCCAAAATGGGCCTTGCTGGCAGTGAATAAAGCTTGTACCTGATCAGCTTGTGTTACATCTGCCTGACAGGCAAAGACCTGATCAGGATACTGATTTTGCAAAGCTTCAGCTTGGGTTTTGCTGCTATGGTAATTTACTACCACACGTGCACCTTCCTGAATCAGGAGCTGGGTAATGGCTAGTCCCAATCCACGGGCACCACCAGTCACAAGTACAATTTGATCACGAATTTGCATCGCTTATATCCGCCTGAGAATCATTCGGGCTAACATAACAGTAATAGGGCTGAAAGCAAAGTGATGTAAGGCTCTAGAGCTGCTCTATCGCGAAAATGAGTCAATGCCTTCCTTGATCAGGAGAAAGCAGCCCGAACTGAAGAGTAAGCCTAAGACAATCTGTTTAAAACGTAATTCTGATATTCGATGAAACAGACGTGCGCCTAAAATAGCGGGAATACTTACAGCCAGAATGAGTACCGCCATATAGGGAAGGTGAGTCTGATTTAAGGTGCCTTGCAGTAAATAGGCGGCTAAGGTAAACACCTGTATGGCAAAATTAAAATGACGCAATATATAGCGCTGCTGTTCTTTCGGCAGTTGCTTCAGCATTAACCAGGCAGAGGGTACAGAACCACAGAATCCCCCTAAACCTCCTAAGATGCCGCCAACCAAACCAATCCCTGCATCCGCAGTTTTACCTGAATGCTGAATCAATTTAATCTGTGGATTAAGCAACATCAGTGGACACCAGATCACGAGAAATATACCAAGCAAAATACGAAAAGCACTCGCTTCAACGATATTCAGTAACCAGGTGCCGAGTGGGACACCGATCAGACCAGCAATTAAATAAGGTAGATATAAGGTTCGGTGCAGATGAGGAAGTCTAGGTTCATTGGATAATGAAATGAGGTGACTCCACACCGAGGCAAAAACTACTAAGGGCGCAGCAAGTTGAGGACTTAATCCCCATACCCAGAATGACATGGCAATTAATGCAAAAGCAAAACCGGTAAGTCCCTGTACAAATCCTGCGATAATTGCACCAAGAATAAAGAGTAGCCAGGTCATAAAAATCAGGATATTGGAAAAGTTTGTAGTATTCAAAATATGGCTAGAAAAACCAAGCAGATCCTTAGCTGTATTTATGCGAATCTAAGTGTAAATATGCATAAATGATTTTTATTAAATCCGAGACAAATCCTTTAATTAAGTATGGAAAATGAACAAAATCATACAAGAGTGCAACAATGGCTCCGCGTACTCTTCATGAAATCACTTGATACTAATTGAGTGCGGTATAGAGGTGATGAACATGAAAAAAATGATATTACTGTCATCTGTATTGGCAGTAGCGCTAACAGGCTGTGTGGTTGATCCTTGGGATGAAGGTTATCGCGGTCATCATGATCGTAATGGACATTATGATCGGGATCGTGGTGATAAGGACTGGAAAAAACATAAAGATCATCGTGACTGGAAACGCGACAGAGGCGATCGGGACTGGCGTCGTAATCGTTAATCGTTACCTTCCATTTATAAAAAAGGATTCCTTTAAGGAGTCCTTTTTTATTTGAGCATTGAATATAAGTAGGTCTTAAACCGCTTTTTTCTGATATAGCCCTGCGCGTACTGTACCGGCTTTGGTATTTTTAACCAAACGCCATGAACTTGGTAACTTTAATGTACTCAGTTCACGATCGGCTTCTACATAAATAAAACCATCTTCTTTAATCAGTGAATCAGCCTGAGTAGCCAGAGTTTCCCATAGATCCAAACTATAAGGCGGGTCTAGAAAGACCAGATCAAACTGCTGTTTCAGGCTGGTTAATGCTTGTTGTGCTGTCGCAACTTTAAGTTGCGCACGTGCTTTGGTGACTTTGAGTAATTCCAGATTTTGGGTGAGGAATTGTGCCTGAGTACGATCCGGCTCAATCATCACCACTGAAGCTGCACCACGTGATAATGCTTCAAAAGATAAAGCACCTGAACCGGTACACAGATCCAAGACACAGGCATTCTGGACATCCCACATCAGCCAGTTAAATAAAGTTTCACGCACACGATCAGGTGTGGGGCGTAATCCTTCGATACTGGCAAAAGCCAATTGACGGCGTTTCCAGTCACCACCAATAATTCTAAGTTGGTTTTTCATGAATTATTCCTGATCGTCATTGGCTGCAGGAGCAGAGCGAGAAGTTGCAGGTTGCGGATTGTTTGGCTGTGCATGGGTCGCCTGACTGCCTTCTTGAGTTGGGGTAGCATTCGGGTCTGCACTTAACAGGTTTGGTCCACTTGGCAATTCGCCTGGTTTAATACCTGCTGTCATGAGACCACCACTGATTTGATGGCCGGCAGGATGGATCGGATTTTTATCGCGAGACAGTAACCAGTAGTCAAATAACGGTTTAGCCAGTTGTGCAGCAGAACCACCATGTCGGCCATTTTCCCAGACAACGACTACTGCAATTTCAGGGGCTTCAGCAGGTGCAAAACCAACAAACAGACCATGATCCAGCTGGCGTTCAGTCAGCAGGGCTTCATTATAGCGCTTACCCTGGGCAATACTTTTCACCTGTGCTGTACCGGTTTTACCTGCGATTTGATACATCGGCGTGCGGATTCCGCGACCTGTCCCTGACTGAACCACATCGATCATCGCATCACGCATTTTGATCCAGTCATCTGGTTGACCATTAAAGTCGATTTTACCATTAGGGGCATTATGTACTGTAAAAGGTTTGGCACCTTTACTTTCACGTAGTACGTGAGGCGTAACATGTGAGCCTTGATTCGCCGTAATAGCAGTTGCCATAGCGAGCTGTAATGGTGTGGCGGTAAATGCACCCTGACCAATACTCACTGAAATGGTTTCACCACGTGACCATTTAGATTTACGGGTACGCATTTTCCACTCAGGACTTGGGTAAAGACCTGAACTTTCACTTGGTAAATCCACACCGGTTTTTTCGCCAAAGCCGAACTGGCGCATCCAGCTATTCATTTTTTCAATGCCCATGCGGTAGGACATGACATAGAAATAGGTATCGCAGGACACCACTTGCGCCTTATGCAGATTCACAGCACCATGACCAGTTTTCTTATGGTCACGGAAGCGGTGACTATCGCCCGGTAAGGTAAAGTAGCCCGGGTCAGAAATCGCTGTACTCCAGTCGACCAGTCCATAATGCAGACCGCCCATACCAAACATCGGTTTGATCGTTGAACCTGGAGGATAAGCCCCTTGAACCGCACGGTTATAAAGTGGCTGATCCAAACTGTCACGAAGGCCTGAATAGTCTTTGCTACTAATCCCGGTGACAAATAAATTAGGGTTAAAACTTGGACTGGAAACCAGCGCCAGAATTTCACCTGTACGTGGGTCAATCGCGACAATAGCACCACGACGACCGGCCAGTTGTTCAGTGGCAATGGTTTGTAGACCATAATCCAGTGATAAATACAGATCATTACCGCGTACCGGCTCTTTACGGCCTAAGTGACGCAGAACATTACCGAAAGCATCAGCCTCAACAGATTCATTACCCGGCACACCATGTAATAAATCTTCATAGTATTTTTCTACCCCGATTTTCCCAATCAGGTTAGATCCGGCATAGAGATCCTTATCAATTTTTTTGAGTTCTTTGTCATTAATACGGCCAACATAACCAATCACATGCGCGAAGAGTTCACCATGCGGATAATAACGGGTCATCTGCGTTTCAATATTGACGCCCGGAAATAGATATTTCACCTCACTAAAACGGGCAATATCATTTTCATTCAGATTCAACTTGATTGACACACGCTCAGTTTTACGCGCCGTCTTGATGCGTGCCTGAAAACGTTCAATATCTTCTTCGGTTAATTCCAGAATAGGTGTAAGACGTTTCAGCGTATCATCAATATCCTGCACATCGGCGCGGCTTAAGGTAGCTGTGAAAACAGGATAATTATCGGCAAGTAAAATACCGTTACGATCGTAAATATAACCGCGTGCTGGCGCTAAAGGCTGCAGACGAATACGGTTCTGGTCAGAAGCCGTAGAGAAGGTTTCAAAATTAAAAATTTGCAAATAGGCATAGCGGCTGACCAGCAGCAGCATAAAGAAAACCACAATACCGACAGAGATCCAGACCCGACTGCTATAGATGCGCTTTTCTTGTTGTGCATTTTTTAAAGGAAAGTGCTGCTTCATACGCGATCGACTTAAGACCAGAGGGAAAGGAATCAAAGTGGAGTATTCTAGCGCAACTGTACGGGATTTGATAATGGAAAACTGGCTGTAGCAATTCCTGTGTTTAAACTTTGACTTTGCAGACATGAAAATTGTAAAGTGCTGTGTACAAGAGTTTTAATAATTCTGATAAAGTCAAAATTAAATAAAAATAGGACTCTACCAAAAACTATAATTAAGGAAGATGGTGAAGGAATGAACAAAGTTTACCCTTTGTTGGCATTTGCATTCTTTGCAAATGGGGTATATGCACATGATCAAGTGAATAATACGACAAACAGAACTGAGGATCGTGAGCCTAAAGCATTTAATGTTGGGGTCGGTTTTACCCAAAAACTTATCCATCTAAACACTGAATGGGTGAATCCTTATGGGATTGCTTATGTGAAAGGTGGTGCTTTTCTCAACGATGATCGTACAGTTGGAGCACAAGTTGGCTTTCGTTATCCTGCACACCTCACCGGCAAGGACAAAAATGGTTATTATGTAGGGGCTTATGCCGGTCATATCGATAGCAAACAGGTTGATGGCAAATACGAAAGCCGTTTAGGTGGGGGCATTGATCTGGCGTATGTTTTGCTTAGTTCAGAACGGATCAGCAGTTTCAGTATCGGTATTGGGGCGGGGGAGAAATTACAGGACAGTAATGGTCGCGTTGTAGCCGAAACTGAACCCAGACTACAATTCTCCTATACTTTAAGTATCGGTTTATAGACAAAATATTCAACTTTATTAATACCTGTATTCTGTGAACAAAAAATTAAATATGGAATTTATGCATGCTTGAGTACGTCAATGAATTGTGGCAAGCCTTCTTGAATCGCCCAGATTTTTGGGCAGTGCTCAGCATTATCCCGGTGACCGCATTCGTAACATGGGCTCACGTGTGGATGGCGCTAAAAATGGTGTTTTATCCAATTAATTTTTGGGGTTTTCATGTCGGGCCTGTTCCTGTTGGCTGGCAAGGTATTGTGCCGCGTAAAGCTGGAAGAATATCAGGAATTATCACGGATAATACCTTGTCTAAATTGGGTTCTATCCAAGAGTTCTTGCAGGCAATGGACCCGGATGATATGGCACGTATTATCGGGGAACAGGTCGGTTTTGAACTGGAACATCTGATTGATGAAGTCATGATGGACCGAAATGCGGTGTTATGGGAAAACTTGCCTTATTCAATCAAGCGCCGTATTTATGCCCAAGCCCATAAACAGCTGCCACAGGTATTAAAAGAATTGGTGACTGAACTGACCATGAACGTCGAGTCACTAGTGGATATGCGCGACATGGTGGTCAGTCAAATGGAAGGTGATCGCCGTTTAATGGTGCGCATGTTCCTGAAAGTTGGCCAAAAAGAAATCAACTTTATCTGGCATATCAGTGCCCTGATCGGGATGTTCTTTGGCCTGTTCCAGATGGTGGTCTGGTTTGTGGTGCCATGGCACTGGACCGTACCGTTCTGGGCGGCTATCTGGGGCTTCCTGACTAACTGGATTGCGATCTGGATGGTGTTTAATCCGGTAGAACCGCATTATATTAAATACCCGCAATTCTTTAAGCGTACAGCCGATCATAGATTCCCTTGGATCAAGCCGGTGATTCCAAGAATTGGCACCTATAACATACAAGGCGCATTTATGAAACGTCAGGAGGAAGTCTCTGACGTATTTGCAAGTGTGGTCACAGAAGATCTGATTACGCTAAAATCGATCATGACAGAAATGATGTATGGTGGTAAAAAAGATAAAACCCGCCGTATTGTCAAACGTCATATTAACGAAATTATGGAAACACCGCTGGTTCGGACCTCTTTACAGTTGTCTTTAGGACCAAAAGAGTATGCAAAACTCAAGACAGACTTGATCGATCGCTCGATTGAAATTACGATGGTGCCTGTAAGCGACCCTGCGTTTAATGCGAGCCGTGCACAGAAGATCTATCAAATGTTTAGAGACCGCATACGTGATTTGACGCCTAACGAGTTTCAGAATCTATTACGTCCTGCTTTTCAGGAAGATGAATGGATCTTGATTGTCCTGGGGGGAGTTACCGGTTTTGTTGCGGGTTTAATCCATTTGTTTGTGGCTTTCTTATAATTAGATGCCAAAGAGCAGCACACGTTTTGGTCGTGTGCAGCTGGGTATCTTATACATAGTTAAAAAATGAGGATGTTTATATATGCGCATTATCTTACTCGGACCACCTGGAGCAGGTAAAGGTACACAAGCTCAGTTGATCTGTAAGCGCTACAATATCCCACAAATTTCAACCGGTGATATGCTCCGTGCTGCAATTCGTGAAGGAACTGAATTAGGTCTACAAGCTAAAAGCGTCATGGACAATGGCGGTTTGGTTTCTGATGAATTGATCATTGGTCTGGTCAAAGAGCGTATTGCACAACCTGACTGTGCAAATGGCTGTATCTTTGATGGTTTCCCACGTACGATTCCTCAAGCTGAAGCGCTGGAAAAAGAAGGCATTGCAATTGATCATGTAATTGAAATTGATGTGCCGGATGAAGAAATCGTTCAACGTCTATCTGGTCGTCGTCAACACCCGGCGTCTGGTCGCGTTTATCACATCGTTTACAACCCGCCAAAAGTGGAAGGTAAAGATGATGAAACTGGTGAAGATCTGGTACAACGTCCAGATGACCAGGAAGAAACTATTCGTCGCCGTTTAGGTTCATACCACACTGAAACTGAACAGCTGGTTGGCTTCTATCAAGGCCGTGCAGCTTCAGGCGAAAATGCACCGACTTATGACAAGTTAAATGGTCTACGTCCAATCGAAGAAGTTCAAAAAGAGCTTTTCGCGATTCTGGATCAAGCAAAATAATCGGTTTCCGATCATTTTGACTTTCAAAGAGCCCTAAGTCATATTAGGGCTCTTTTTATTGCGTTGTTCAAAAGGATCTGCTGTGAAATTTGCTGTATTGGGATTGATGATTGTATTTCTGGCAGTACTGTTTGCGCTGTTCTATGTCAGCTTCAAGATGCTGAAAAAAGTACGTCAGGAAGAACGTGCTGAGAATGTGGGTAAGGTGCCTGAGCGTCAGCTGCATCCCAAATTACAGGCCGAGCTTGAGCAAAAGCGCAAGCAAGAACAGGCTGAGCAAAATAAAAAATAAAAAATAAAAAACTTTTCGAGTACTTAAATTAAAAAGCTGAACCTAGCGTTCAGCTTCAATATTTTTCACCGGAATTGCGCGACCTGCGCCAAATTCAAAACGGTCTGGCCAGTTACAGACATCGGCGACCACACATTCATGACACTTCGGTTTACGTGCGATGCAGCAATAGCGACCATGTAAAATCAACCAGTGATGTGAATCAATAATAAATTCTTTTGGAATCACTTTGACCAGACGATGCTCGACCTCAAGCACGTTTTTACCCACCGCCAAACCGGTACGGTTACCAACACGAAAAATATGCGTATCCACAGCCATGGTCGGTTGGCCAAAGGCGGTATTTAGCACCACATTCGCTGTTTTGCGTCCTACACCCGGTAAAGCTTCCAGATCTGCACGATTGTCCGGTACTAAGCTGTTATGCTTCTTGATTAACATTTCACAGGCTTTAATGACGTTCACAGCTTTGGAATTATACAGGCCAATCGTTTTGATATATTCCTTCAGCCCATCCACGCCGAGTGCATAAATCGCTTCCGGTGTATTGGCGACCGGAAACAGTTTATCGGTGGCTTTATTCACGCTCACATCCGTAGCTTGGGCAGACAGGGTCACTGCAACCAGTAATTCAAATGGACTGGAATAATTCAATTCAGTTTTTGGATTCGGACGCTGCTCACGCAGGCGCTCAAAGAAAGTCTGAATCTGTTTTTTAGTCATGTTTTTTACAGGCTTAGCTGTTACTGTAGTCATGATCTTATCCCTGTAAAGCCTGTAATTGCTGGGTCAGTTCTTCAAGTTGCAGACGTTTGCGTACATCCTCGCGGACCGAAAGCTGTTTTTCTAACTTTTTGATTTGTGTGCGTAATTTGGCAAGCTCAATCGTGGTTTTGGCATCAAGTGTAACCACTTCATCAGCTGGTTTTTGCACGATTTCAATGACAGGAACCTGATCGACCTGAGCAGAGAACTGGGCAAATAGGGCAGTATTAATCTCGGCACGAACGACAGGGCCCTTACGGTCAATGCGACGTTTTTCTTCGCGTTGAATATGCGCATAGTAACGTTTACGCAAGTCATCCTGTTCAGCAATACGCTGAGCTTCAGTTGGCAAAGGCTGAAGATCTTCGACCAGATCAATACAGTCTACCGGGCAAGGCGAAATGCAGAGTCCACAGCCGGTACACAAGTCAGTGAGCACAGTATGCATTAATTTACCTGAGCCAATAATCGCATCGACCGGACAGGCACTGATGCATTTGGTACAACCAATACATTCATCTTCACGAATGATGGCTTTCATGCGCTGAGGACGACCATCCGTCTGAATGGGCCAGACACTTTCTTCAGCGGGCAATTTAGAACGATTTAACAATGTTGCCAGAGCATCAGCGACGGGCTGTCCACCCGGTACACATTTATTGGCATCTTCGCCCTTAGCAATGGATTGAGCATAGGGCAAGCAGCCATCACGATGACCACATAAACCGCACTGGGTTTGAGGCAATAAAGCATCAATAGACTGGACTAGAGAGATCTGCGAATTCATGAATAACCTAGGCTGCTCGGGCTGAGCCTTAGAGTGAATGAAACAAAATATGTCAATTTAACAATTTTAACATGTTTTTAAGGAACTAAGTTATGCACGATTAAAGGTCACTTTGTGCATTATTATCAGGCATAAATTAACAATTAAGCATTGATTCAATTGGCATTTAAGCACACAGAAAAAATATTCATAATCAATATAAATAATTGTTATCAAATTAAATTTAAACTATTTTTCAAAAAAGTATTGTAGATTAGTTACAAAAGATATTTAATATTTTGCGCCAAAATTTAACATTGATTGTAAATTTGACCAATTTTGATCCATTTTCTGCTGAGGATTAAGCGTTGAAATACAACACACTTAATGAGTTCCTAGATTACGTAAAATCACGTGATGCACATCAACCCGAATTTCTTCAAGCTGTAGAAGAAGTGATGACCAGTTTGTGGCCATTCATTGAAAAGAATCCACAATACGCAGCACATGGTTTACTAGAACGTCTAGTTGAACCTGAGCGTGCGATCCAGTTCCGTGTTGCTTGGGTAGATGACCAAGGTCAAACACAGGTTAACCGTGCGTTCCGCGTACAGTACAACTCAGCGATTGGTCCATTCAAAGGTGGTATGCGTTTCCACCCGTCAGTGAACCTTTCTATTTTGAAATTCCTCGGTTTCGAGCAAACTTTCAAAAATGCCCTGACTACATTGCCTATGGGCGGTGGTAAAGGCGGTTCTGATTTTGACCCTAAAGGCAAATCAGAAGGCGAAATCATGCGTTTCTGCCAAGCGTTAATCATCGAGCTTTATCGTCATCTTGGTTCTAATACAGATATCCCAGCGGGTGATATCGGTGTGGGTGGCCGTGAAGTTGGTTACATGGCTGGTATGATGAAAAAACTCAGCAATGACACTTCATGTGTATTCACTGGTAAAGGCCTGACTTTCGGTGGTTCTCTGGCTCGTCCAGAAGCAACTGGTTACGGTACAGTGTATTTCGCTGAAGAGATGCTGAAAACTCGTGGCGAAAGCTTCAAAGATAAAGTGGTAACAATCTCTGGTTCTGGTAACGTTGCCCAGTATGCTGCTGAAAAAGCAATGTTCCTGGGTGCTAAAGTTGTTTCTCTATCTGACTCTGCGGGTACTGTTCACGTTAAAGACGGTTTCACTGAAGAGCTTCTTGCTGAAGTGATGGAACTGAAAAACATTAAACGTGGCCGTATCTCTGAATTTGCATCTAAACACGGTTTTGAATACCTTGAAGGTCAACGTCCTTGGGGTATCAAATGTGATATCGCGCTTCCATGTGCGACTCAAAACGAACTTGATGCGAATGATGCAGCAGCGCTTCTTGCAAACGGCGTAATTTGTGTTGCTGAAGGCGCGAACATGCCTTCTACACTTGAAGCAGTTGAGAAATTCGTTGAAGCGAAAATCCTTTATGCTCCAGGTAAAGCATCTAACGCCGGTGGTGTAGCAACTTCTGGTCTTGAAATGTCTCAAAACGCATTGCGTTTAGGCTGGACTTTCGAAGAAGTTGACGAACGTCTGCATGCGATCATGAAAGAAATTCACCGCAACTGTGTGAAATACGGTACTAAAGAAGACGGTACTGTAAACTATGTAGACGGCGCAAACATCGCTGGCTTCGTAAAAGTTGCTGATGCAATGCTTTCTCAAGGCGTATTCTAAGTCTGACTTAGTTTAAGCTTAAAAAAAACCGAGGCGAATGCCTCGGTTTTTTATGTTCAGATTTTATCTTTAAAGAGTGCCTTTGACTGTTTCACGCTCTACAGCCATGTCGAATATATAGGCATATTTAGACTGGTCAGCTGCCGGATTTTTGATTTCATAACGTTTGACCCGAATAATCTGACGCTCATTCGGTGTATGCTGAAAACCTTCAATCTGATCGTAAAATAAAGTCCAGTCTTTATCTACTTGAGTCTTTAAACCTTTTTCATCATATTTGATTTCTTTCATCTGTAAGCAGGTTTGCTGAGCTACACCCGTACAGGCTTTAGTCTGTGGCGAAACTTCCAGGAAAATGGTTTCTGCCTGACCTTGGTATTTGGTTTCCGGTGTCATTTTTCCGGTAAAGACATATTTTTGACCATCAGCTGTAGTAATACTCAGTTTCGGCTGATTGGCATCACTTAGATTTAGACTAAACGGAATATCACGCTTTTGCAGAAGCTGGCTGATAAAACGTTCCTGTTCCATTAATGGTGCATCACACGCCATCATGGTGCCCATCATGTCACCAGTACTCAGGGTATTATCTTTAACAGTCCAACTCGTGCCAAGGCCATTACAGCCAGAAGCTACACTCAGTCTGCCTTGCTGATCAAAGCTCAGAACAATCGGGCGTTGCAGCCCACGATCAAGTTCCCAAGTATAAGCGGGCAAAATTTGTGTAGGCGTTTTTAATGTGGTGGATAGAGTAGAAATAGCCGGATCTCCTGAAGTGGCAGGAAGATGTGAAGATTGACATGCAGTTAAAGCCAAAGGGAGCAGGGCAAGCGCAAAAATACTGAATTTCATTGGTTTATATTCTATGTGCTAAAGTTTCAACGTGATTATAATCAAGAGATTAACAAAAAATATGGATACAAATCGTAGCTTTTGCTAACAAAATGTATCCAAATTAAAAAGTCAGATTTTAAATAAGCGGAGCTATCGGTTAGTCAAAACGATAAATATCCATTCCCAAAGCGCCCATCGTAAAACTGCTATGCACGATACTGAAACGGTTGCCGGTGCCCATGGCAAAGAATAGCGGCGCAAAGTGTTCCAGCGTTGGGTGATTACGTTTTAACTGAGGAATAGACTGCCAGTCCAGAACGGCATCAAAATCGCTATGGGTTAATTTATTGGCCACATAGTTGCGGAAGGTCGATGCCCATTCCGGAACTTCATCGCTATTTCCCTGCCAGGACAATTCACGCAAATTATGGGTAATACTGCCTGACCCGATCAGAAAAACCTGCTGCTCACGAAGTGGCGCCAACGTCTGGCCAATCTTGTAAATCTCTTCTGCACTCATCGACATTGGTAAAGAAATTTCAACCACCGGGATGTCTGCTTCTGGATACATATGTAAGAGCGGCATCCAGACGCCATGATCACGTGGACGGGTGCTGTTGGCATGTGCAGAGAACCCGGCATTGGCCAATAAGCCCAAGACTTGCTCAGCCAGCTCTGGATTGCCGGGAGCAGGGTAGCGTAACTCATATAACTCAGGTGGAAAGCCACGGAAGTCATGCCAGGTTTCAGGACGAATACCTGTATTGACTTCCAGAGCTTCACTTTCCCAATGTGCCGACATAACAATAATGGCAGTTGGACGTGGCAGATTCAGGCTTAAACGGTGCAATGCCGGGCCAACCTGCTCAGAATTGAGCGCGAGCATAGGGGAACCATGAGAAATAAATAAGCCGGGCAAAGTCTGTAAGTTCATAAGTCAAACCACATTAATTCAATGTTTTAATCATGCAATAAAAAGAGAAGCAAAGGCAGGGGGGATTGTTCAACAAAACGTTGCATAATCAGAACGCATCAACAGATCAGCCTGCACGGTGATAAGGATGATTATGGTTGATGCTCATGGCGCGATACAGTTGTTCAATCAGCATTACACGGACTAGCGGATGTGGCAAGGTGAGTTTAGACAGGGACCAATGCCAGGCTGCTGCTTTTCGGACTGCTTCAGAATGGCCATCTGGCCCACCAATCGCCAAGGCAATATCATGACCTTCCAGCATCCAGCCTTTCATGGTTTCAGCCAGTTTTTCCGTACTAAACTCACGGCCACCGACTTCTAGTGCAATCAGGACTTCATTCTGTTTTAAGGCATTTAAAATACTGTCACCTTCAATATTTCGGTATTTCAGAATATCGGCTTCAGAATCGTTTTTGCCCCGTTTCGCCATGGGCAATTCAACCACCTGAGTCTGTACAAAAGGCTGAATACGTTTGAAATAGTCTTCAAAGCCTGTCAGCACCCAAGCCGGCATTTTCTGGCCGATGGTTAAGATACGGATTTTCATAGAACTGGATCAATAATTAGATACTTCATTATAACGATCAAACAACACGAAGTTGAGCTAGGGAAACAAATTGAAATTGAAATCATGAATTTAATGTTGCTTTAATATCCATAATTCAAGTATCCGCTTGATAATAAAGGAATGGATAATAAGAAATGCGGACCAGTCTCATTATTAAAAGATATTGTACTTTTCTACTAATTATTCTCGGTTTAACCAGTTCAGGCATGAGCTTTGCTGCACCTGCAAATTTTTCCTCCAAACAGGCACAGACAGAACATCTGGAACTGTTTATCAAACAAATTATCAGTGTAGATGAATACCGGAATTTTAAAAATACCAGTGAATTAAACCGGGTCTCAGCATGGCTCAAAGAACAGATGCGTTTACTTGGCATTCCTTGCCAATTTCAAAACTATATTGTAAATAGCCTAAGCTATAGAAATGTGGTGTGTCAACTGAATGCCAAAGCCAAAACTAAACTGGTTATTGGCGCGCATTATGATGTCTTTAGTGATCTGTATGGAGCAGATAACAATGCTTCCGGTGTAGCAGGGGTACTGGAAACAGCTCGATTATTGGCCTTACAAAAGTCAAAACTCAAACATAATATCGAGTTCGCTTTCTATACACTGGAGGAGCCACCCTATTTCAAGACTGAACATATGGGAAGCTATCTACATGCCAAAGCATTAAAGGCCCAGAAACAAAAAGTGAAAGGTGTCATTATTCTGGATTCTATTGGTTATTATGATGAAAATCTGGTGCAGACCTATCCGACAGGTTTGAAATGGATCTATCCACGGCATGGAAACTTTATTGCTGCGATTGGACATTTGGCATCGGCCGGTTTGACAGGAGATTACTGTTCGTCCATGCAACGTTTCAAGCGGCTAGACTGTCAGCGTTTTATTAGTCCGGCATTTGCTCAGGACATGAATTTTTCTGGCTATCTGAATTATGCCAAGTTTAACTATTCAACTATGCTGATTACAGACACAGCGCATTATCGTAATCCTTACTACAATACCGAGCAGGATACCTTAGATAAACTGGATCTGACCAAGATGGCTCAGGTCGTGAATGGCTTGGTCGATATGGTGATTCGTCTTTAAAATTATCCTCGCCTAAATACAAAAACACCCTGCCAGAGCAGGGTGTTTTTCAAAGCCTTTAGGTCTTAATGACGTGCAGCTTTAGCTTCTTCACTTGCTTTCACAATTGGTGGTTTCACCAGTGCTTTCGGCATATCGATCAAAGCCAGAGGTAAAATCTCATCAATCGATTTCACAGCTTTGATTTCTAAGCCTTCTTTTACATTTTCAGGAATTTCCGCAAGGTCGCGAACGTTTTCCTGTGGAATGAACACCAGTTTAATGCCACCACGGTGCGCAGCAAGCAGTTTCTCTTTCAGGCCACCGATACGCATTGCACGGCCACTTAAGCTGGTTTCACCTGTCATCGCAATATCTGGACGAATCGCAATACCGGTGAATGCAGACACTAGAGCCGTGGTCAGTGCCAAACCTGCAGATGGACCATCTTTCGGAGTTGCGCCTTCTGGTAAATGCACGTGCACATCAGTTTCTTCAAAGCGAGACGCTTCGATACCTAACTCAGCCGCACGGGTACGAACGACAGTCATGGCAGCGGTAATCGATTCTTTCATTACATCACCAAGTGAACCGGTGGTAATGAATTTACCTTTACCAGGTACTGCTGCAACTTCAATAGTCAGTAACTCACCACCCACTGAAGTCCAAGCCAAGCCGTTTACGCGGCCGATTTGAGCTTCTTCTTCCGCCATGCCGTAGTCAAATTTATGTGGACCCAAGTAGTCTGGAAGATTACCCGCATTCACTTCAACCTGAAGATTCTTAGCTTTCTTGCTAACCGCTTCTTTCACTACTTTACGTGCAATTTTAGACACTTCACGTTCAAGATTACGAACACCGGCTTCGCGAGTATAACGACGCACGATGTCACGAATCGCTTCCTCATGCACAGTCAACTCTTTAGCACGTAAACCATTGTTCTTGATTGCTTTAGGAACAAGGTAACGATCAGCAATGTTAACTTTCTCTTCTTCGGTATAACCAGGCAGACGAATCACTTCCATACGGTCCAGCAGGGCCTCAGGAATATTCATGCTGTTGGCAGTACAGATGAACATCACTTCTGACAGATCAAGGTCCAGATCAAGATAGTGATCGTTGAACTTGCTGTTCTGTGATGGGTCAAGTACTTCAAGCATTGCAGAAGCTGGATCACCACGGTAGTCTTGAGCCATCTTGTCGATCTCATCGAGCAAGAACAGCGGGTTTTTCACGCCAACTTTGGTCAATGACTGCACGATCTTACCTGGCATCGCACCAATGTAGGTACGACGGTGACCACGAATTTCTGCTTCGTCACGTACACCACCTAGGGCCATACGGACAAACTCACGACCAGTCGCTTTGGCAATCGATTCACCCAAGGAAGTTTTACCTACACCTGGAGGACCAACCAGACACAGGATTGGACCGCGTAATTTTTTCACGCGAGACTGAACCGCCAGATATTCCACAATACGGTCTTTGACATCGTCCAGACCATAGTGATCGGCATCCAGGATTTCCTGAGCTTTATTCAAGTTAATGCTAACTTTGCTGGCTTTGTTCCATGGCGTATCTAGAATCACTTCTAGATAGTTGCGAACTACCGCAGCTTCGCTAGAGGCTGGTTGCATTGCTTTGAGTTTACGGAACTCAGATTCCGCTTTTTTACGCACATGCTCAGGCAGATCAGCTTCAGCCAGACGTTTTTCGATTTCCGCAACGTCATCTTCTGCACCGCCATTCATATCGGAAAGCTCGCGCTGAATGACTTTCATTTTTTCATTCAGGAAGTATTCGCGCTGGTTTTTTTCCATCTGGCGTTTAACAGAGTCATGCAAAGTCTGTTCGATCTGCTGTTCTTCAGACTGTTGCAGTAGATAAGTCATCAACTCAGTTAAATGTGCATCGAACTCGTCATATTCCAGGAATTTCTGTTTCACTTCGATATTCAAAGGAACACGGGTCGCTACGAAGAATAACAGTTGCAACAAGTCTTCGATTTTATTCGCAGCTGCAATCAGCTCACGAGCATTACGAAGTTTTGCTTCAGCATACTGAGCGAACAGGGCACGCAGCTCCTGCAAGCGCGTAGCTTGAGTTGTTTCATCGACTGACACAGTCATTGGGCTAAGTTCATGCTCAGCAGTCAAATACTCATTTTCATCAATGATGGTTTTGAGCTTGGCACGATACAGTCCCTCAATCAGGACTTTAATACAGTTTTCATCATTTTCGTGATTCACAACTTGCACAATCTTCGCGACAGTACCGTATTGATATAAGTTGTCGTGATCAATTTCTTCTGTAAGCGAATCTTTTTGCGCAACTACAAATACTAGATTGTCACTGTTACGAGCCACATCAACTGCATTGATCGATTTTTCACGACCGACAAATAGCGCAATTTGCATGTGTGGGTACACCACCACATCACGTAGCGCCAAAAGTGGTAATACACTTGGAACCTGAGGCTCTAAGGTTTCTTGATTCATAATAATTTCAGACATGGGCACTCCTAATGAGTGACAACGGTGTTGCCATGTTTTTAATAGTGATGGGTAATTTAAAAATTACAAGGGCTATAGCGACTAAATTGTATAAAAAATGACTAATTATGTGATTTTAAAGTACTTATGTATTTGGAAATACATTGTTTAACGCTTAAAACGTTGTAAAAGTGTAGGCGTAAGCAGGGCATCTAGAGGCTGGTCCCAAACTTCTCGGGTTAAAGGCTGTGGGATCAGCTGAAAGTCATGTGCTAACCCCAGACGAAAAGGACGGTGCGGTGCTGTTGCCAGCGTACGATCATAATAGCCACCACCCATACCAATTCGGGTGCCATATTGATCACAGGCTAATAGTGGCATAACTAAAAGATCTAGTTTTGAGACATGCAGACCACGTGTAGCCATGGGTTCACGCATTCCCAACCGATGATGAGCAAAACGCTGGGAACGATATTGATTCTGGCTGATTTCTACCCAAGTGAGTTGCTGGTTCATATTGCAAATATTGGGGAGATAAACCCGTTTATGATGCTTAAAGCAGTATTCAATCAGCGCCTGAGTCCGAACCTCACCGAAAGCATCCAGATAAACCCCAACAGATTTGCTTGCATGAAATTCTGGCAAAGTCCGAATCATATTCAGGATACGTTGTTGAGTCTGTTTCTGGGTAAATCGAGAGAGTTGACGGCGCTGTTTACGTAGCTGTTTGCGAAGTTCGGAAAGATTCATCGTCGTCATAAATATGGTCTTCAGGATTTTAGGGCATTAGATTAATAAAATGCCATAGCTTAAATAGAGGGTAGCAACATAGCGAGTATTATAGGCATCAGTATGAATTTTTGATTAAATTTTAAAAATAATGAAACATTTATGATGAATTAATCGAACTATATTTAGATCTAGGCAATTTTTTAAAAGACGAAAAAGGTACGAGTATAGGACGCTAAACCAAGAAAAATGCAATGAATTTAAGATTTAGAAAAGAAGATAAATGATGAAATATTTTGAGAAAAATAGAAGCACTCCGAGGATGCCGCTGCATGTCATTACCCTTGAACCCTAAAGTTCAAGGTGGACGAGACGCATACTTGCTGGGTTTCCCATACCGGATGGGCATACACTCTAAATATGCAGAACTCAATCCTAAGATTTAAATATCGGCTCAGGGGAATCTGACCCGCTGGCGAACATCTCAGAGTTAGACTAAGTATAAACGATAATGTTGATGTGGCAACTCTATGCTGTTCGTGAACTGTAAACAGTTTAGTCGAACGACCGAAGTTTAAACAAAAAACTCGATTATTCAGTTAGTTCTTCAACTTCTTCCAAAATAGTTTGTAACAAACGTTCGCAGTGTGCATATTGTTGCAGGGATTTATTCATCGTCAATACTTCCTGCATCAGTTCCAGTGCCACCATAATGATCAGTTTACTTGGTTCCATACGAGGTGCTTTACGGCGAAATTCATCGTATTTTTCATTGAGTAATTGCGCTGCACGTTGTAGTTCATCCTGCTGATCCGCAGTGGAGGCCAGACGGAAACTGTGACCCAATACCTTTAAGTCGATTGCGATTTGTTCACTCATGATGAAGCTTCCTCAGTCACTTCAGTAGGATGGGCCAATTGCTGAATTTCCTGTGCATTTTGATCCTGGGCTGTTCCCAAAATTGCCAGACGTTGAATAATGGCTTCAACTTTAGCTTTGGCATTTTCATTTTTCTGGGTAAGACGTTCAGATTCCTGATTCAGCCGCTGAATTTCCTGCTGGGCATGACGCTGTTCCAGCAATAACTTTTCTTTCAGCACGCGTAACTCATTGCGTTCAGCCAGAATTTCCTGAAAACGGTTCTTTAGATCAGTACAACTTTTTTCCAGACGGCTATAACGATCTGCCAGTGCTGTAGCATCCTGGTTTAAATGCTGAAACTGGTTACGTGATTCTGTCAGTTGCTGATTGAGATTCTGGATTTCTTGTTGTTTTTGCGCAATAAAGCTATTTTTTTGTTCAATTTGAGTTTCATGTTGCACGCTTGAAGCCTCTTGCTTCTCCCGTAAACTGGTATTCTCACTTTCAAGTTGTGCAAGTCGCGTTTTTAAAACGCCAATATGCACTTGTAGACGCTGTAATTCTTCTAACATATCGAGGTCGCACAGTGTTGCAAACAAAGGTAATATATAAAGCAGTATAGAGATTGGATAAACGAATGCAAGACGATATTTCAGGTTGGTCAGAATGGTACCGCAATTTTTCCTCAATTGAAGAAATTTCTAGCCCAAGCGAACTGCATGGTTTGCTTACCGGAATTGTCTGTGTCACTCAGGCACCTTCAAATGATGAATGGGTACAGATTCTAAAAACGCTAGATGTTCCTGAACTGAACCCTGAAACATTAGAATTGTTAACGGGTGAGGCAGAAGACATATTTCATGCGCTGTCTGAAGATGAGCTGGATTATCTGCCATTACTACCAGATGATGAGCATAGCTTGGCTGAACGCGTTCAGGCATTGGCTGACTGGTGTGCAGGCGTAGTGCTTGGTTTCGGTCTGGCTTCAGGGCATATCCGCAATGATGAAATGGAACTGATTGAACATTTACAAGATGTTGCAGCAGTCGAGTTTGAAGATTCTGATGACGATGCCGAAGGCGAAGAAAGCTATCAGGAGCTGTATGAGTTTGTTCGTCTGATTCCGGTAAGCCTGTCCGTCGGCCGTAAGAAATTAGAAGTTGAAGAAACACCTTTATTGCAGAAATTCACGCAAAAAGCACCTACTCCAGCTTCTGCAACTGAAGCGCAATCTGTAGTTGAAATTTTCTCGCCGAAACGTCCGAGTTAAGTTCAAGCGGTTCTAAACACAAATTAAAAAACGGTTCTGAAAACCGGCATATTTTTTGCTGATCCTTCTCATGATGATAGTAAATTAATCTGACCTGTTTTCAGGAACAAATTTTAAATAACAGTAGCAATTGATAAGAAGTAAGGTGTAATGAAGAAACTGACTCAAGCCGATTTTCAGGAACGTCGTGACATCCTCGCAGGGGAAATGGGATTACGTAGTATCGCGATTATTGCCACCAGCCCGGTTGCCCTGCGTAACCGTGATGCAGATTATAAATACCGCGCGGACAGCAGTTTCTTTTACCTGACCGGATTTGCTGAGCCTGAAGCAGTTGCAGTCATTGAAACTTTCGATACTGAAGAAGAAGGCTATACCTATAGCCTGTTCTGCCGTGAACGTGATCGTGAAATGGAAATCTGGAACGGCTACCGTGCCGGAGTAGATGGCGCCGTTGATGATTATGAAGCAGACGAAGCTTATGCGATTGATCTACTGGATGAGGAAATCCTCACCAAGCTTCAGAACAAAGACAAGCTTTTCTACCGGATTGGACACAATGCCGAATTTGATGCACGTGTAGCCAAATGGATCGTAACAGCCAGTGGTGAAAGCCGCCGTGGTACTTCTGCACCGGCACAGATCATGCAGCTGGATCGTATCATTGATGAAATGCGTCTGCATAAAGATGAAAATGAAATTGAACTGATGCAGCTTGCATCAGATATTTCTGCAGAAGCGCATACACTGGCTATGCAGAAAGTTCGTCCAGGCATGATGGAATATGCTTTAGAAGCAGAATTAAATTATGTTTTTGGTAAAAATGGCTGTGTACCATCGTACAACAGTATTGTTGGTGGCGGTGAAAATGCCTGTATTCTGCATTATGTAGAGAATGACAAAGAACTGAAAGATGGTGATCTGGTTCTGATTGATGCTGCATGTGAATATCAGTTTTATGCTTCGGACATTACCCGTACTTTCCCGGTGAATGGTAAATTCAGTCCGGAACAAAAAGCTTTATATAATGTCGTACTGGATGCACAGATTGCTGCCATCAATGCAGTTCAAATCGGGAACTCTTATAAAGAGCCGCATAATGTGGCGGTTCGCATTCTGGTTCAAGGTTTACTTGATCTGGGGATTATGCAGGGAGATCTTGAAGAAATTATCCAGACGGAAAGTTTCCGCCAGTTCTATATGCACGGTACTGGACATTGGCTGGGTATGGATGTACATGATGTAGGTACTTATAAAGCCAACGGTGAATGGCGTGCATATGAAGAAGGTATGGTCGTGACAGTTGAGCCGGGTCTTTATATTGCGCCAGATGATGAAACTGTAGATGTTAAATGGCGTGGTATCGGAATCCGGATTGAAGATGATGTGGTTGCTACCAAAAATGGCCCACTAGTGCTAACTGCAAAAGTTGTGAAAACCGTGGAAGATATTGAAGCCTTAATGGCCAAAGCCCATGCTGCTTAAATGAAAGATATAAAAAAGCCGGTGATCTCACCGGCTTTTTTATATAGTAGAAAGTTAAAAATGTATTCGTGAATGATAGTAATTTTTTAATTTATTGATATTAAAATGAATATTTATAAAATTTTAAGAAAAAATGGATTAATTTCTTAGGCAATAAGTTATCCAATGGCTACATAAAACAAAGATACTATCAAGAAACATGCAAGACTTTTACTTACGTTAATCGCGACTTATTCAAATAAAATTAACTTTGTTAAAATTGAGAATTATAAGATGACAGGAATTCAACACAGCAATTGAGTTTTTAGCATCAAAGCAACATATTAATTCCGATTTCGTTCTCATACTTGACCTGTTCCTTAAATAAACTCAAAGAAGAGCAGGAGAAAAATGATGAGACTAAATACGCTTGACTGGATTGCTTATGCTTTAGCGATTATTGGTGGCATCAACTGGGGGCTGGTTGGTGCGTTTAACTTTGATTTAGTCGCTGCCATCTTTGGTGAAATGAGTGCACTATCTCGAATTATCTATGTATTGGTTGGTTTGTCTGCCTTGTATCTGATCTATACTGGTACAAAATTGGGTCGACGTGATGTACATCATGAGTCTCAAGCTCGAGTAGTACGTTAACTGACTAAAAGTTAATTGAAGTCATTTATATTTTTTTAATTAACTGATTTCTATAACAGATTAGTTAATCTAAAAGATATAAAGGACATTTAACAGAAACGGAGCTTAAGCTCCGTTTTCCATTTCTAAATTAGTCAACCTATATAAAATTTTAAATCGATAAAAACCGTATAAAGTGATCAAAAAATCTCTATAAGTTTTTTCTATCGACCGGATAAAAATACCTAAAGAAGTTAAATGGTTCTTTGCCTAATTTAATTAACCTTTTTTCTAAAACTAGATACGTAATAGAGCCTGCCAAGATCGAAGAGGTAATAAGTATAGAGCTAAATAGGTAAGGGTTTAATATATTGAGTTTGTTTAAAACCATAGCAACTGGGCTTAAAGTAAAAGGATGAATCAAATATAAAGAGTAAGATGAATCTCCAAGATGATTAAAGAATCTTAAAATTAGTGATTTAGTTTCTGTGATTAAGTCTTCTAAAGCTACGCATCCAACAAAAATGAAAAACATTGGGATCCCGATTTTTAATGATCTCAAGGTGATGAAATCAGGTAGTTTATAAAAGTTTTGATAGACTAATAGGGAAGCACCGACAAGAATCATAAATATAGACATTAATCGGGAAAGACTAGTATTTTTTATAATGATAAATGCCAGAACGCCTAAAGCGAATTCAAGCAAAAGATTATGGGTTAAAAACATCAGAAATTCAGATTTTGGTTGGAGTATTAAACCTATAGCCACAACAACTGAAAAATATAGAATGATAAAAAGATATTTATATAAGTCTTTTAATAAAAAGATTAGGAAAAAAGAAAATATAAAATAATAATAAAATTCGTAGCTTAAAGTCCATCCATTATTAATTAAAAATTTACTGCCATTCGGAATTAAAAAGAAAGATTCGAAAATTCCTGTTTCACCACCGGATGAATTTATAAGATTTGGAGAAATCAGAAATACAATTAAAGCAAAAAAACTGAGAACCCAATAAAGAGGAATGATTCGGATGAATCGGTTTCTCATGAAATTTAGAAAATTAACTTTTTTATTATATGTTGTATAACACATAATAAAGCCAGATATTATGAAAAATAAATCAACGCCAGAACCACCTATGTGATACCACTGAAGTGTATCAACACTGTATTGTTGTCCTTTAAAGGAGGTATGACTTATAACTACCATTAAGGCAGCAATCCCCCTAAGAAATTGCACTGAATAAAGCATAGTTATTATTTTATTAAAGTATTTAATTTAAACTACCATACTCAATGTTTGTTTAATAAATATACCTAGTGAAAGACCGTGAATATTACTAATTATTTAATCTAAAATCATTACGGTTGGTTTTATATAAAAGTAGCCGTATTTTACGGGAACTCAAATATTCACTAGAGTTTAGAAACTGGTAAAAAATGAATTTTTTATTAATTATTATTATTTATTAACCGGCTTAAAATATGTTTCAAAATTTTAATAAAAAGTAAAAGTATTCAGCTTAATAAAAGAAATTCCAGAAACCATTGATGAATTAATTCAAAGATCACGTATACATTATTAACTTCACACCAAAATTTGGGAATTTTCTATAAGTAGATGAAAGATATAGGTAGTAGTGATTGCTAAGATTTCTGTTTAGAAACTTCAGTATCATCTTCAAATTTTTAATCATTAAATAATAAAAAACCCCGGCATCCTGCCGGGGTTTTTCGTATTGGTTAGCTTGGTATAACTCCTGTCGTACCTTACTGTCCTTGTGCTTATCTATTGTTATTCTTATGTGGAACTCCTTGTTCCTGATGTAATCATCATATGAAAATTCATTTAACTAAAATAGGGGTAAAGGACTTGAATAGCTGTAAGTCAAAGAGTACAAGATTGATTATTAAATAAGCATGTTTTTGTATCATTTAGAAATTAAAAACAATTACCTTTTAAAAATATTATAAGAAGAGAGGTGTAAGAAAGTACATACTTAATAAGTTGCTTGAGCTCGACTTAGACTGTCGTTTCTAAATTAAACATCGCGACTTTAATCCGTTCCTTCATCTTTGCTATCGTATTCGTAGCACTTGCACTATTGATTGAGAACAAATCGCTGATTTACATTTTTGCTGGCTTGCTGATGTTCTGGCAAAGATAACTGGTGCTCAAATTACATGAGCATTTAGAAAGTAAAAAACTGATACTTGATGGCAGATCTCAAATAGCAAAATTTTGAAGCTTTTTAATATAGAAATATTTGGAAAATGCGTGTTAAAAGCAAGTAGCTGAATTTATATAAAAATTTATTTTATTTTTCAAGTTATTTTACTATTCGATAAATTATTTTGTATCTGATCATAGAAAATTTTTATAAAATCAGTTATATATATTAAACAGAAAAATATTGAGTAATGTACATAATCTAAAATATTGAGGTAGACAATGAGCGACGCAAGACTTTTATATGTTAGTAAGTTGTATGATTGCGAAGATCCAATGAATGATCTATTCAATATTCTGACAGAAGCGTTGAATTTCAATTCACGTAATGCGATTTTTGGGGCTCTGTATTATGGAAATGGTTACTTTGTTCAATGTCTGGAAGGAGATAGGAACAAGATTGAAGATCTGTTCTATAAAAAAATCTTGAAAGATCCTCGACATAAAAATTGTGAAGTTCTGTATTTTGAAGATGTGAATGACCGTCTCTTCTCAGACTGGCATATGAAATATGCCAATATCCATCAGGATATTCTTGGATTCTTTGCCGAACATAATCTGGATGAATTCAATCCTTATACCTTGAATGCCGAGACCATTCCTCAATTTATACAGATATTGGCAAGTTTGAATGACCATGCCTATACATTGAAAGCAAGTTAATCCTTACATCATCATGCGATATAAGCTAAAGCTACGTATCGCATGATTTTTTAAAATGAGTATTTACTTTAAATAAGTTAAATAAAAAATATTATATAAATTCAAAAACATAAATATTGTTAATTCAAAAAATTATATCCAGATCCCATCTTCATCATTTCATACCAAGCCAAGCTTTTAAACCTAACAATCAGTGCCAAAATTCTTCTGCTTTTTATCAGGCAGATGATACTTCTGTATTTTGAAAAATTTAAGTAGGACGTTGAGGTGAGCTATAAATTAACCACAAGCAGACTTCGCTTCGAAACCGCAACCTAATTTATTATAAAAAAGAAATTTTTTAGGCTAATATAAAATTCATCATGATTATAAGTATCTATATATAGGTACGCCATTGAAAGGATTACAGCATGCAACAAGAAGTCATCATTGTCGGTGGTGGTATGGTCGGCTTGAGTCTCGCGCTGATGTTGGCCAAAACCAATATTGCAGTCAAACTTTTGGAAGCGATCAAATATCCAGATTATGATGATGTAAACCTTGCACCCTATCATTCCAGCTTTGATGCACGTAATAGTGCCTTGTCACGCCGTAGTGTACAGATTTATCAGGAACTTGGGCTTTGGGATGCCTTGCAGGAACATGCAACGCCGATTCTTGAAGTGAATATCACTGAGCAGGGCAGTTTTGGTAAGGCGCGCTTAATTGCAGAACAGGAAAAAGTCGAAAGCTTTGGCCAAGTGATTGAAAATGCCTGGCTAGGTCGTGTGCTATTAACTCAAGTCAAAAAAGAACCACTCATTGAACTGATTGATGGGGTTCAGGTCAGCTCTCTGACTCAAGATGCTGAGTTTGCTTATCTTGAAGCACAACGTGGTGATGCTTTATTGAAACTTCAATCCAAAGTGGTGATTGCTGCTGATGGGCGTGATTCTTTCTGTCGTAAAGCGCTCGGTATTGGGGCTTCAGAACATGACTATGATCAGGTCGCCATTGTCACTACCGTTCAAACTTCTAAGCCACATAATCATGTTGGCTTTGAACGGTTTAGCCACTTAGGCCCATTAGCCTTATTACCACTTCCAGGTGAATATCGTCGTTCTGTAGTCTGGCCTGTGAAAAAAGGAACGGAAGGAGAATGGCTGGGTGAAGAAAATGACCAGCATTTCCTGAACGCCTTACAAGAAACCTATGGCGATCGTGCCGGTAAATTCCAGAAAACAGGTAAGCGCTTCAGTTTTCCATTGTCCCAAGTATTAGCAGAAAAACAGGCTGTGGGCCGCGTGGTCTTGATGGGTAATGCTGCACATACAATTCATCCAGTAGCGGGTCAGGGTTTTAACCTGTGTATGCGAGATGCGCATGTATTGGTGCGCTACCTGAAAGAACAGCAGTCACAAGGTGCAGACTTAGGTGATGCAGCAGTATTACAGGATTATGAAAAATCCCGTTTGAATGACCAGCAAAGAGTGATTAAGTTCTGTGATTCAGTCGTACGTGGATTTAGTAACCAGAATCCATTCTTGAAACTGATCCGTAATACCGGACTGATTGCTTTTGATACCATTCCTGGTATCAAGCCACTAGTCGCTAACTATGCCATGGGGTTAAAAGCATGAGTCTGAATCCAAGTTCTGATGTATTAGATGTCGTGATTGTTGGTGGCGGTCTGGTAGGCGGTCTAACGGCTTTATTACTCGCTCAAGGTGGTGTGCAAGCGACTGTTCTGGATGCTGCGCCTATTCTGGATGCAGACAAAACTTTAAGCGTAGCCAATCCGCGGGTTTTGGCTCTAAGTCAGGCGACTATTCATTTATTAAAAACCGTAGGTGTGTGGGAAAAACTTGCACGCCAGCAGCCATATACTGGAATGCAGGTCTGGAATAAAAATGGCTATGGTGAAATTAACTTTGGTCATTCTTCAGAAAGAACACCTTCTGTAGAGCAGGCGCTAGGCTCAATGGTGGAACCGAGTATTCTGAATCTGGCCATCCAGCAAAAGATGCTTGAAGAGGTGCAAGATTACCGCACACAGGTCAAAGTTAACCGGGTTGAACGTGGAGTAGATGTTTGGATCATTCATCTGGCAGATGGCACCCAGCTCAAAACTAAGTTGGTCATTGGCGCAGATGGCGCGAACTCCTTTGTGCGCGAGCAAGCCTTTATCGATATCGATGTACTGGACTATAAACAGGCCGGAATCAGCTGCGCAATTAGAACAGCCCAGCCACATCAGCATGTGGCCCGTCAGATTTTTCTGGAAACTGGTCCTTTGGCTTATCTGCCAATGGCGAGTCTTAAAGAAGAAGAGCAAGGCCACTGGCAATCCATAGTCTGGACATTACCTGATGATTATGCCGATGAGTATGCAGCGCTATCAGATGCTGACTTCACTCAACTATTGACCCGTGAAAGCTATCATATGCTGGGTGAAGTGCTGGAAGCGACAGCACGAGCTAAATTCCCACTCAAAGCTCGTGCTGCACAGCAGTATGTACAAGATGGCTTGGCGCTGATTGGTGACGCTGCGCATGTGATTCATCCGCTCGCTGGACAAGGGGTTAATATCGGCTGTCTGGATGCTGCCGTACTCTGTGACGTGTTGCTGCATGACAAAGCGCGTGGAGTGTGGGCCCATGAACAGACCTTGAAACGTTATGAGCATCGCCGTAAAGGCCAGAATGATGCGATGATGCATAGCATGTCGGCGATTGGCTGGGTGGAAACTACAGAGCTTTTCCCAGTGGTGTGGGCACGTAATTTCGGGCTGAAACAGGTCGAGCAACAGACAGTCCTGAAAGATGCATTTATGGCTCAGGCGAATGGTTTAAGCTTACTCAAAGATACACGTTATTCAGCCTAGCGGCCGAATGTAAATTTTTTAAACAAACATCTATAAAGAGTAACCATTTTGTTTAAAAAAGATACGATTTTTTGAAAATTAGGGCTAGGCGAAGACCAAAGAGATTGCTAAATTTCAGTTAATTTAAAGCTTGGTTTAATAGATAAAAGCGAAGCCATTTGTGGGGAGAGCAAAATGACAGACGTAAATGATTATGATGATGTAGAAGATCCTGTAATCGACGACGATGAAGCAAAAGCAGCAGAAAAAGGTGCTGCAAGTAGCGAAGAAGTTGTGAATGATACAGATGTATTAGAAGCTGAAACTTTAACTGTAACTGCTAAGCAGAAAAAACGTCAGGCACTTGAAGATGAAATTGCGGCTTTCCTGGCAAGCGGTGGCCGTATTACTGAAGTTCCAGCTGATGAATCCGTTGCAAGAGAATAATTGCACTTGATATTAACGAATAAAAAAACACCACATTGATTGTGGTGTTTTTTATGGGTAAAGAAAAATTAATCGTTGGCAGAGGTTAGTTCCAAAGCACGTTGATAGGCAATTTTTTTCTTGATTCCAGTCAAATCAGCAGCCAGCTGTGAAGCTGCTTTGACAGACAGGTCTTGTAATAAACGCAGTAACAATTTATCCAGTTTTTCCTGATCCAGATCTTTTTCTTCGATAGAACCGCCAATGACCAGTACGATTTCACCTTTTTGCTGGTTATGGTCATTGGCAACAAATTCGACTAATTCACCCAGTGTCATTTTCCTGATAGTTTCAAAGGTCTTGGTAATTTCACGGGCAAAACCTACAGGACGTTCTGCACCGAATACCGCTGCCAGATCTTTGACACATTCCAAAATGCGGTGTGGCGCTTCATAGAAAATTAAGGTCTGGGTTTCATCTTTCAGTTTTTCCAGAGTCAAGAGCCGCTGGCTTTGTTTAGACGGCAAAAAACCTTCAAAGCTGAAACGGTCACTTGGTAAACCTACTGCGCTTAAAGCGGCAATTGCAGCACATGCGCCCGGCACAGGAACCACACGAATATTATGTTCTTGGGCAGCACGGACAAACTTGAATCCTGGATCGCTAATCAGTGGTGTGCCTGCATCACTGATTAATGCCATATCTTCACCATTAAGCAGGCGTTGAATCAACTGATCAATCTTGTTGCTTTCATTATGTTCATGGCAGGCTGTCAAAGGTGTTTGAATATTAAAGTGTTTAAGTAATTGTGCAGAAGTTCGTGTATCCTCAGCTGCAATAAGACTCACCGATTTCAATACATTAATTGCACGATAACTAATATCATCTAAGTGCCCGATTGGAGTCGCAACAACAAATAACTGAGCACTCATAGGTTTCTCCATGTGGAATAAATCGAATAATAAAAAATGGAAGATTCAAAATAAAATTTTGGGCTTGGGGTTACTGGCCTGCGTCAGCAGCGTACAAGCAGAAGTGCTGATTATTCTACCTGAAAGCGGCCCCTTGGCGCGAGCCGCTTCGAGTATCAAGCAAGGATTTCTCAGTGCATATACAGCGTCCGGACAGAAAGTACCATTGAAATGGGTCAATTCAGATCAGAAAAAAATCTCTCAGTTACTCAAACAGCATGTCAGTAAAAAGACGCAAATGGTGATCGGCCCTCTGGCACGTCAGGATGTAGAGCAACTGGTGCAAACTAAACCCAAGATTCGTACACTGAGTTTGAATGAAAGTAGTCTTACAGCGCCAAATATCTGGCAATTTAGCCTGTCGAAAAAAGAAGATGCGGCTGCCTTACAGAAGCAGATTGCGCAAGATGGGATTCAGCAACTGTTTGTGATGCGCCAACCGGGTAGTGAGTCAGAACATGAACTTCTGCTAATGTCACTACTTAGTCAGAGTGAGCTGCAACTGGAAATGATCCAGAAGCCACCATTTTTTCTGAAGAGCAAGCAGGGGATATTATTGCTTGGCAATGCGGACTGGCTGGCATCCTTACAGGGTTTGGGACATAAACGGATTTATACAGTCGCAAATGCAATTAATGAACAGCATGTTCCGCCACGAGGCATCAAGTCCTGCGATGTGCCGGTACTTTATTTTGCTAACTGGCCTGATGTGATGCAGGCTCATCAACAGGCACCGGTGAATATGTCCTATCAGCGCTTGATTGCTTTTGGTGGCGATGCCTGGCAAATCACCCAGTATTATTTAAATAATAAAAAAATACGCAATATTGAATTCCAGGGTCGTACTGGAATGATTCGGGTATCGGATCAGGGCATACAACGTACACCATCCTGTTTTCAGCAGAGTGCCAAAGGTCTCAAGGCACTATAAGAGTCAGCGATGCAGAAACAATTAGGTGTATGGGCAGAACAACAAGCTGCGCAACTGATGCAACAACAAGACTTTCAGCTCATTGCCAGAAACTGGCATAGCCGCTATGGTGAACTTGATCTGGTCATGCAGCGTGAGCAGGAACTGGTCTTTGTCGAAGTAAAAGCACGAGCTAAAACGGGTTATGCATTGGCTTATGAATCTGTTTCCTCTGCCAAGCAACGAAAAGTCCTACAAACGGCTGTATGTTTTATTCAAAAAAATCCACAGTTTGCACATTATTACTATCGTTTTGATGTGATTTGTTTTGATTTTAATCGGTATTTTGCAAAAACCATACAGCATGATTTTTCTCAATACCCTTATGATCTGCACTGGTTTGAAAATGCTTTTACTTTTGATCAAGAGTTTATTAATCTTTGAATAAAATAAGATCTGATGCGGCAGATAAAATTTGCAGCATCATGGGAAAGTTCAAGTATGATGAAGAACATCTGGCCTTGAAAAAACAGATTATTATATTGAAATAAGACTGATTAAAATTAAGGAGTCTTGCTGAGTGGTTAAGCGTATTGCAATAACAATGCTGTGTGTCGCAAGTTTATCGGGTTGTGCCAGCTTTATTTCTAGCGGTACTGGTACGGCTCCTGTAGGTACCGAAAATGGAGCTCGGACGCTAGGACAGGTATTTATCGATTCTTCTATTGTACGTACTGCAAAAATTAATCTTTATAAACTGGATTCACGTTTTAAACAGTCAAGGGTCAATATTGAAAACTTCCATGGTAATGTCCTGTTGACCGGGCAGGTGCCGGATGCGCATCTCAAGCAATTGGCAGAAGATAATGTCAAATCCATGAGTGATGTCAGAGCGGTGCATAACTTTATCACTGTGGGTAACCAGAGCAGCTACACTACGATCATGCAGGATACCGCCGTGACGGCAAATACCCGTGGTTTGATTATGAAAGCACCGGTGGTGTCTGACAGTAAAGTGCATGTGCATACTGAAGATGGTGTACTGTATGTGATGGGACGTCTGAACAGTGCTGAAATCGATGACCTGAATCAGGTGCTGCAACAAGTGGGGAATATCACGAAAATTGTCACGCTCATCGACAACGTGGATCAGCGCTCTGGTTATAGTACTAACCAGAATTTTGCAGCGCCTGCATCTTATGCACAGTCGGGTGTTGAACAGACTCCAGTCGCCATCGATCCTGATACAGTTGAACCGACCGATGTTCCATAAGGTCAGTCAATTTAAAACGCAGCTGTCAGATCAGATCCTTGAAGTCCAACAACGTTATAAAGATTTCCGGATCTATGATTTTGGCAGTTATGCGCTGAACCGGTTAACCCCCAAACAGGGTTATAGTGTTGAAACCCAGTTAGCCTATGGCTTAAAAGCCCGTCAACGTTTTGATCTGTTTTTAAGCCATCAGCCATTAGCACATCGCCCCCTGATTATCTTTGTCCATGGTGGTGCCTGGCTGCATGGTGATAAAAAGGATTACCACTTCATCGGCGAGGCCTTTGCCAAAGAAGGTTATGATGTGGTGGTGATGAATTATCATCTAGCGCCTGAACATATTTTCCCGATTTATATTAATGACCTGCATTTATTGCTAAATCATTTGCAGCAGCATGCAGACCAGTTAAATGTTTCTACGGAAAATCTGGTCTTGATTGGGCATTCAGCCGGGGCATTTAATGTCATGTCAGCGCTATACCATCCACAAAAGGCCATGATTGAGCGGGAACAGATCCGCGCCATTATTGGACTGGCAGGTCCTTATCATTTTGACTATAAAGATGATCCGATCTGTGCCGATGCTTTTGACCAGTCGATTCCGTATCAGCAGGTCATGCCATATTATTTTGTGGAAAATACCTCCACCAAACATTATCTGTTCATGGCAGAGCGGGACAATATTGTCGGTCATTTCAACAGTCAGGATCTGGACCGGGTTTTAAAAGACCATGGCAATCATAGTGAGCTGATTACCATTCCGAAACTGGGTCATATTACGATGATCGGTTCATTGTCCAGTTTGTTTAGCCGGTTCTTTGAAACCAAGCCGCGTGTGATGTGGGCGCTAGAAGATGCTTTCAAGTGAAGATCTGTGATCGTGGTAATTCCCATAAAAAAGCCTGGTATAAAAACCGGGCTTTTTTAATTGAAAACCTTAGAGCCATTTACGGGTATCATCTGCGACCGGTGTACCTTGAGTCACATGCATGATCATGGCATGGGCAATACTGCCTTTAAATGGAATTTCAGGCAGCTGATCAAACTTGAAGAATTTCGCATCGCTAATTTCTTCTTCCTGCAATTGCAGCTCACCGCCAGCATATTCTGCTTTGAAGGCAATCATCAAATTACTCGGGAAAGGCCATGGCTGACTGGCCAAATACTGGATATTTTTCACTTTCAAGCCGACTTCTTCCAGCGTCTCGCGACGTACCGCTTCTTCAAGCGTTTCCCCAACTTCGACAAATCCGGCAATCAGACCATACATCTGGCTTTTGGTATTACGTGCATTTTTGGCCAGCAAAATTTCATCTTCACCGCGGGTAATCACAGTAATCACACAAGGTTGCACCCTTGGATACTGACGATAATGGCAAGCTGGGCAAACCATGGCATATTCAACAGCATGGGCTTCAGTCGGAGTACCACAATGGCTACAGAACTTGTGATTCCGGCGCCATTCCAAGAGTTGCACAGCACGACTGGCCTGTTCAAATTGCTGAACATTCCAAAACTGTAATAATTGACGGATTGGAACCAGTTGCAAGCCTTCAGGAATCGGCTCATCTGGAAGAAGATCACGGGCAACCACCTGATCACCCGGATTCAGCAGCAAATCACTTGCCAGAGCTTCAACTTGAGGCAGTTGAAAGTGTTGATCGACCAGCAACTGTTGCTGCTGGAAAATATAAGCAAGTGATAATTTTTTAGACATTAGGCAACGATTTTCAGTTTCTCACTACTGTCTAATGCTACCTTAAACATAGACTGTAATACAGGCTGTTTGTTCTTTAAGTTGTCGATCATCATATCGGCACTAGCCAATGCATCCAGCGCATGATGAATTTCTGCTGGTGTTAATGCAACCGACTGTTCAATACGGTTTTTAATGAACAGGGCAGTTGTATTGAATGCAGCTTTCACATGTTCAGCATTCAGGAACAGCATAGCACCGCCAATTTCACAGAACTGGATGGGTACAGGTTCGAGTTTGGTCAGATCTTGATCCTGCAGATAATCAGTCAGAATCTGGCTAGATAATTCAATCATTGCCTTGGTTTCATTCAACAAAGCGTTATGTGCTTCGTCCAGACGATCCAGCGAGATATTCATGTTATTCACACGTAGCTGCAAGCGGCTCGAAGTATGATGGCGCTCCAATACACCAATCGAGTTCATCGCGGATAGAATTACATTCATCAATTGTTGGGCAAAAGACTCATCTTTCAGAATATCTGCCTGGCTGAGTGAAGCTGCCTGACGGTTTAAGTCATGATAGGCTTCATTCAGATTCAGAACCTTGAAGATATTGGCCAAGCTATTCAGCTGAGTCTGGAGTTCCTGAGTTTTTTCAGGTGTCATGTGCTGATAGTTATATTCGATATCATTGCGGATCTGGGTCATTTCCGCAGTCACCAGTTCGCTAATGGTATGCATGGTTTCGAAGTCCGGACCATATAGGTGACGGCTGAACACCTGAAGTTGCATATCTGTCAGTAGATCATCACCAATATTCAGCTGGCTACGGATTTGCTGTGCAGTTGCATCTTCCTGACTAATACATAAGCTTAATACATTTGCCAGATCAGACAGAGAGGCTTTGAAGCTGTCGCCTGAACTAAAGTACTGCGCCATGTTGCGTTCAATACTGATTAAAGTACGTAAACGTGGTTCATTGATGAGCAGGTGATCAATATTATCAAAAGCAACATGCACCAGATGCCAGTATTGCTTGCTTGGATGATTTGCTGAAAGGCCTGCCAGATAAGTACCGACCAGTTTGATCGCTTGCAGGTCCATCTCGCTTTCTTCCTGTTTCAGCAGTTTGTTAAGAGACAGCTTGTACAGGCGTTGCACATATTTGGATTTTTCCAGACCTGGTACTTGGGGTAACTGGAAGTCAGGGGTAATCAGGTCAAGCAAAGGTTCAATATGCTGACCTTCAGTGGTTAATGGTTTACCAAGCGCTAGTTCCAGACGGTTCAGGGTATCGAGCAGGAACTGTGGAATTTTCACTTCACGCAAGCAGATAAATTCGATATAGCGTTTCAGCATGGTGGTGCCTTCACTCAATGCGATCACATCCTGAGTGTTGACCTGCGCCGGATTCCCCATAATCTTGCGCATCAGTTCTGCTGAATATTGTGCAATTTGTGCCAGATTCGGCATATCAATCAGTGCCAGTACCTGTGCACATTGTTCGAACTGATTTAATGCATCGTCAATGCCAAAAGGTAAAGTCTGATCTTCTACCAAGGTGCTTACTGCTGATTCGACTAACTTGATCGAGTTATCAACCTCATTTTTTATTATCAGTAAAGCTGTTGGATCAAAATGTATAGAGGTTTGGTAAGACATGGATCTGCACCTTTCCTTGAGTATTATCTATATATGAGCCCCGCTTTATCGGACGGGGCCTCTTTGGAATTACTATAACTGAAGAACTGTATTTTAAAAGCGAAATTACTGCTTGAAATTTAGATTTTATTTGGCAAAAAGGCAAGGCGTTCCATGCTTTTCTTCAAATTGTTTGACCCATTTCTCATGTTCGGCAAGTTCTTCATCTGATGGAAGAATCACAGGCAATTCAATTTCAATTTTTACAGTGCCTGAACTGCCGCCTTGTTCTTCGGTATGTGACAGGGCATCCATATCAAAAGAGACTTGTCCACCGGTCATGGCCAGATAAACATCGGACAGAATTTCCGCATCGAGCAAGGCACCGTGGAAGGTACGGTCACGCTGTGGAATTTCATAACGACGCACGAGGGCATCCAGGGAGTTTTTCTGTCCCGGATGCTTGGATTTGGCCATTGCCAGGGTATCGGTCACTTCACAAACTTCAGAAAGCGCGACAAAGCCTGCCCGCTTGAACTCCATATCCAGGAAGTTCATATCGAAGGTCGCGTTATGCGCAATAATTTCGGCACCTTGCAGATAGTCAAACAGTACCTGTGAGATTTCTTCAAACAGCGGCTTGTCTTGCAGGAACTCGTCGGTGATACCGTGGACATTCACCGAATCGCCAACCGGTTTTTTCGGATTGATATAAATATGGATTGAGCTGCCGGTAAGTTTCCGGTTAATCATTTCGATCGCACCCACCTCAATGATCCGGTCACCATCCTGATAATAGAAACCGGTGGTTTCAGTATCCAGAATCAATTGACGGGGGCCATGCAGCTCTAAGGTCGGCGGTGTAATCACAATTTGCGGATGTAGTTCGGTTGAATCTGAAGTGACTGAAGCGGACTCATCGGTATTTTCAGTTGTTTCCAAATTTTCAGTCTGTTCCATTTCTTCTTCAGCCATTTCCATGCTCTCTTCGAGTTCTTCTTCACTATCGACAAGATCCAGCCCGAAAGGGTCGTCTAGAAGCCAGTCAGGTTCAGATTTTTTTTTATTTTCAGTGATTGCAGTCACTGATTTGGATTTTTTTAAGGTTTCATCTGCGCCCTGATTGGCCAGTTGATCGGCCATTTCATTGCCAGGATGTCCAGCATGGCCTTTTACCCAGTGCCATTCAATATCCCGACCTTGGCAGGTGGCATCCAGTTTTTGCCATAGATCCGGATTTTTAACGTCTTTCCAGTTTTTCTTTTTCCAGCCATGAATCCATTCGGTAATGCCTTGTTTGACATAATTGGAATCGGTATAAATGACCAGCTTGGCATCTTTCGGACAGAACTGGATGCCTTCAATCGCCGCGGTCAGCTCCATGCGGTTATTGGTGGTATGATCTTCGCCACCGCAAATTTTGTGTTCCTTCTGTTCGGTAATTATGTACGCACCCCAACCGCCTAAACCCGGGTTGCCGCGACAGGCGCCATCAACATATAGCGTGATAGTGTGAGACATAAATTAAAATCCGATCAAAAAAGAACTTGCTGAAGCGGATATTGTATAACGCAAATACGCTTGATGCGTCTAGATGCACCAGTTTTTTTAATTTCTTGTAACATTTAACGTGAAATCGGGGTAAATTAATGCCTTGTGTCCACGACATGCTTCACTACAATGGCATATCTAAAAAATAAATTTATATACGAATTGTTTGGATTTCTTTATGTATAAACCAACCGCAATTTTGTGGCAGCCCGCATTACCAGCATTTTTAAAATTTTCTGTACTTGGAACGGCACTCGCTTCCTTGGGACTGACGGGCTGTTCATCTACACAAAGTGCGACCCAAAAAGCGTCAAGCAAGCAGGTTGGCTCACAATATCTAGATGCAAGCAGTTTGGATGGGCTGGAAGATTTACTTTCTGCAACGGATATGCGTGCGGTTGAAGGTGACCGTTTACTGATTTTGAAGCATGGTGATATCTGGAAACGGATGACCGTGGGTTTCAAGATGGATCTGAATACCTGGAATCCGCGTATTGATGCACAGCGTGGCTGGTTTATTTCCCGTCAGCCGTATCTGGACCGCCTGAGTGCCCGTGCATCACGTTATCTCTATTATACGGTGAAAGAAGCAGAGCGCCGTGGTATGCCTACGGAACTGGCTTTATTACCGATTATTGAGAGTTCTTATGACCCGGCGGCGACCAGTAGTGCAGCAGCGGCAGGTTTATGGCAGTTTATTCCGAGTACCGGCCGTATTTATGGTTTGAAACAAACCTCACTTTACGATGGCCGTCGTGATGTGGTGGAATCGACCCGTGCGGCTTATGAATTCTTGGGTAGCTTATATAACCAGTTTGGTTCGTGGGAATTGGCTTTGGCCTCTTATAATGCCGGTCCAGGCCGTATCCAGCAGGCGATTAACCGTAATAAGGCCGCAGGTTTACCTACCGATTACTGGTCCTTGAAACTGCCTCAGGAAACCATGAACTATGTGCCGCGTTTCCTGGCAGTTGCGCAGATTGTGAAAAATCCGGGTACTTATGGTGTGAGTTTGCCACCGATTGCCAACCGTCCTCACTTCCGTGAAGTGACTGTCGGTGCAGCCAATTTAAATGAGATCGCAGCGATTACGGGTTTAAGTCGTGCTGAACTGTATCAGCTTAACCCGGGACATCGTGGTGACCGTATTGATCCGGAAAGTCCACGCCGTATTTTGATTCCGGCTGACTTAAGTCCATCGATAGATGAAAAACTGAAAAAATTGCAATCTAGCTCAAGCGGCTTATGGGCAGGTACTGTCAGTAACTCGCCTAAAACGACCACTACAGTAACTCCAAAGCCAACTGTAGCACCAGCATCAACCAGTACCACCATCGTACCTGCCAAGCAGACTCCACCGGTGCTTGCAACTACGACTGCTAAGACTGCAACAGCAACTAAAGCTCCAACTGCGACCACAACACCTAAACCAGCTACGACTGCACCAGCAGCAGTGTCAACCACCACGACACCTAATCTAACTGCACAAACCACTAAACGGGTCAGTACTCCACGTGGTTCTGAAGCACTTGCTGAATTTGCTGCAAAAAGTGAATTGCCTATTCCAAGTGCGCCACGTATTCCAGTTGCTGTGACGCCAGTTGCTTCGGTGAAGCCTATCCAGGTCGAGCCACCAATTACCGCAGCTGAACGTCAGCAAATCCAGAAAGTGGTGTCAGCAGAAGAAATTAATAAAACCGTGGATGAGCTTTTACAACCTGTAGCAACTGCGGCTGAACAGGCACAGGTCATTGAAGAGCTGAAAGCACTGGCACCTGCAGGCACAGAAATTGTTGACCCTTATGATGGCAAGATCAAACTGACTGCAATTCAGACCAGTCAGTCTATTGCCGAGCAGCAGGGTAAGGAGCTGACCAAAGGATTCTCATATCCGAAAGAAGTCGCTGTAAACACCAGTGCAGATTCAGTTGAAGCTCGACTCAATCAGGGCAAAAACTATGTAAAAACTGATTCAGAAGTCGTGGTTGTGGCACCGAAAGGTAAGCGCAGTACCTATAAGGTTTTACCGGGTGATAATCTGGCATTGATTGCAGCCAAAAATGGCGTGAACTGGCGTGATGTCGCGAAATGGAACCAGATTGATCCAAACTCTACACTGTATGTAGGTACGACAATTTATCTCTATGATGCCAAGCCCGTACAGGAAGCACCGAAAGCCAAAGAGAAACCGGAAAGCTATGTGGTTCAAGCTAATGATTCTTTGACCAGTGTTGCCAGTCAGTTCAGCCTGAGCGTCAAACAGTTGGCTGATTATAATGATCTGAGTACGACCAGTGGTTTATTTGTGGGGCAAAAGCTTTCCCTGAAAGAAAGTACCAGCAAAGCGAAAGCTGAAGACAGTAAAAAAGCCGAAACTGCCAAAGTTCAGACCAAGTCCTATACCGTTAAACGTGGTGAGTATCTGAAATTGATTGCAGATCGCTACGCATTGTCGAATGCAGAACTTGCTGCACTAACTCCGGGTTTAACTGCGGGTAGCAGTTTGATGGTCGGACAGAAGATTAATGTTCCTCTTAATGAAGTTGAAGAACTGACTGCGAGCAGTAAGAAAACCGAAAAAGTCGAACAGAAGTTTGAGAACGTTAAGGTTGATCATACGCCAACAGAAAACTATCAGGTCAAACGTGGTGAAACCCTGTACAGCATTGCCAATCAAAGTAAATTGACGGTATCTGAACTGGCTGCGTTAAATGGCCTGTCTGCAAACAGCGGCTTACGCATTGGTCAAACCATCAAGATTCCAGCTGGTAGTCAGGTTCCTGACAGTTATACGGTTCAATCGGGTGATACGCTGACTGGGATTGCAGCAAAATATAATCTGTCGATGGATCAAATTGCCAACCTGAACAATATTTCTCGTAGTGCCAATCTGCGTGTGGGTCAGCATCTGAAATTATCTGGCAGTCCTGAACCTGTGCAGGAAGTGGTCACCGAGACTCAGGAAAAGAATGTTAAATCAGATACTCACATCGTGAAATCTGGTGAAACCTTAAGCTCGATTGCCCGCCAATATCATCTGCAATTACGTTATCTGGCAGACTTGAATGGTTTGAATACCAATAGCAATGTGCGGATTGGACAGCGTTTAAAAATTAATGAAGATATTCAGATCGCCAAAAAAGAGCCGGTAGTGAAAGTCGCAACAAAATCTGCATCTTCTAAGGCGACAGAATCCTATACGGTAAAATCCGGGGAATCTCTGATTGCGATTGCCAATCGTGTAGGAGTACCCGTTACTGATCTGGCGAGCCTGAACAATCTTAGTCCACGTGCCGGTTTACGTGTGGGCCAAACGCTTCAGCTTCCAAAACTTGTCACTGAATACAAGGTGAAGCGTGGCGATACCTTGATCGGCCTGGCATCCCGTTATGGTATGGCAACCAATGAACTGGCAGAAATGAATGAACTGAAACCCAATACTCAATTGCGTATTGGTGATGTGATTAAGGTTCCAAACTAATTTCTGGATCGTGAAATTGTTTAATCCCGTCCATATCTTATGGATTCTTGCTGCCCCCTGGATCATCAGTTCCAGCGGGGCAGCAGTCATTACGACGCCTTATATTGCACTGCATAGTGTACCCAAATATGCACAGGCTAAATCTCTGCCTTATGCCAATCCGCAAGCGCCCAAAGGTGGCATTCTTATTCAGGCAGCCGATGGCAGTTTTAATAATCTGAACAGCATGAATGGTAAGGGCAATGTCACTGAAGGGATTAACTATATTTTTGACAGCCTCATGTCAAAATCCCTGGATGAACCCGGCGTTTATTATCCCTTGCTGGCTGAGAAAGTCAGTTTCGACCCAAAGCAGACTGCTTATATAATTTTCCATTTAAATCCTAAGGCCAGATTCAGTAATGGTCAGTCAGTGACGGCTAAAGATGTAAAATACAGTTTTGATCTGTACCAGACCCAGTCCAATTTTGGCTTACAGATGTATCTGGCAGATATTAAAAAAACCGAAGTCCTGTCACCTTCAAAAGTTAAGATTAGTTTTAAATCTCGCCATAATCCGGAAATGGCGATGATTGTGACGCAAATGCCGATCTATTCTCAGCAGGAGTGGCAAAAGCGCAACTTCAAGGACATTAACCTGAAACCGATCTTGGGTTCTGGGCCCTATGTGATTGAACGTATTGATGCAGGACGCAGTATTTCCTATAAACGTAATCCGCATTATTGGGGTAAAGACCTGCTGGCCAATCGCGGCCGTTATAATTTTGATCGCATACAGTATCGCTATTACCGTAGTCCGGAAATCAAGTTTGAGGCATTTAAATCTGGCCAGTTTACGCTGCATGAAGAAAAACAGGTCAACCGCTGGGTAAGTGATTATCGGTTTCCTGCGGTACAACAAGGCCAAATCAAAACCTATCGTTTTCAGCATCACAATCCGATTCCTACACAAAGCCTGATTTTTAATACGCGACGTCAGCCCTTTGCTGATATTCGCTTCCGGCAAGCTTTAACTCTGGCCTATGATTTTGAATGGCTAAATAAAGCCTTGTTTCATGGAGAATATCAGCGTCTGAACAGCTTTTTTAGTAATAGTGAACTGGCATCTACAAGCAAGCCGAGTGCTCAGGAGCTGGAAATATTACAGCCAAATTTATCAAAATTGCATCCGGTGCAACGTCAGGCGGTATTACAGGATTGGCATTATCCGCAATCAGATGCCTCCGGGTTTAACCGCAAAAATTTATTACAGGCGCGACAAATTTTATTGAATGCCGGTTACCGTTATCAGCAGGGGAAACTGGTGACTGCTCAAGGTCAACCTGTACAGATTGAATTTCTGTTGCATCAAGCTGAACAGCAGCGTCATCTGATGCCTTATCTACGGCATTTGAAACGTTTAGGAATTCAGGCTCACATTCGGATGGTGGAAACGGCTCAGTATTATGAGCGACTAAGAAATTATCAGTTTGATATAATTATGGATACCATGCCGCAATCGCTGACACCGGGGCAGGAACAGAAACAGTTTTGGGGCAGTGAGGCGGCACGTCAGCCTGGCAATTATAATTATGCCGGTATTCAAAATCCGGTGATTGATCGGGTGATTGATCAGGTAGTTCAGGCACAAAGTCGTGAGCAGCTGATTTATAGTACCCGAGCTTTAGACCGTTTATTGCGAGCCGGTTATTATCATATTCCGACCTATGGTACGGGTGAATACTGGTATGCTTACTGGAATATGTATCAGCAGCCTAAAATCAAGCCCAAGCTTTCTGCGGGTATTGATTACTGGTGGGTGGATGCAGCTAAAGCCAGAAAAGTGGCACCATACTTAAAATATCGCTAGATTTCCAGCTTCGGGGAGTGCCATGAGCACTTATATCGTCAAACGTTTGCTTCTTATGATTCCGACATTATTGATGGTTCTACTGATCAATTTTGTAGTGATTCAGCTTGCGCCGGGTGGTCCAGTGGAACAGGCCATCTATCAGGCACAGCATGCGAATAATTTGGCGATTGGTGGCTTGCAGTATCAGGGACAGCAAGGCCTGACGCCCGAAATGCTGGAGCAGATCAAGATTCAGTATGGATTTGATCAACCGGTTCATTTACGGTTCTGGGAAATGTTAAAAAGCTATGCTCAGTTTGATTTGGGCCAGAGCTTTTTTAAAGGCCAAGCTGTGACTGAACTGATCTGGGAAAAACTGCCAGTTTCACTGTCTCTAGGTTTCTGGAGTACCTTGCTCATTTATCTGGTCTCTATTCCTCTTGGCATCCAGAAAGCCAAAAAGCATGGCAGTCTGTTTGATCAAACTACGTCTTTGCTGCTGGCTGTGGGCTATGCCATTCCAGCCTTTATCTTTGCTATTTTGCTGATTGTATTTTTTGCAGGTGGTTCCTATCTGCAATGGTTTCCTTTACAAGGGTTAAGCTCGGAAAATTTTGATGAATTATCTTTCTTTGGAAAAATTCGAGATTATTTCTCGCATATGGCTTTGCCATTGCTGGCCATGGTGCTAGGTGGTTTTGCACGGCTGACTTATCTGGTGAAATTTTCCTTTATGGAAGAACTCAGTAAACACTATGTACTGGCAGCAAAAGCGAAGGGACTACAGGAAAGGGCAGTACTCTATCGGCATGTACTGCGCAATGCAGTGCTGGTGTTGATCGCTGGATTGCCAGAAGCTTTGCTCGGTATTTTATTTGTCGGGAACCTGTTTATTGAAATCATCTTTAATCTGGATGGTTTGGGCATGCTGGGATTTGAAGCGATTCTGCAGCGGGATTATCCGGTCATTTTTGGAACTTTGTTTATTTTTACCTTATTGGGCTTGGTGCTGCGTTTGATCAGTGATGTGCTGTATCGGGTAATTGATCCCCGGATTCATTTCGATTCGCGAGGATTGAAATAATGTCACCAATGCTACGCGCCAGCCTGCAACGTTTTAAAAATAATAAAACCGGATTTGCCTGCTGCATTGCCTTTGTCATTATTTTTATCTTGTCACTTGGTGCTGAGCTGATCGCTAACGATAAGCCTTTACTGATCAAGTATGAGGACTCCTATTATCTGCCAGTAATAAAGTCATATCCTGAAACGACTTTTGGGGGTGTCTTTGAAACTGAAGCCGAGTATCAAGATCCTGCGGTACAGCAGCTGATTAATGCCAAAGGCTGGGCAATCTGGCCGGTGATCCGCTTCGGCTATGACACACCCAATTTGGCACTCGATATTCCAGTACCTTCACCTCCAAGCAGGCAAAATTGGCTAGGAACAGATGATCAGGGACGGGATGTGCTGGCACGGATTCTATATGGCTTGCGTATTTCCTTGCTGTTTGGCTTTGCACTGACTTTGCTGTCGGCAGGATTAGGTGTGCTGGTCGGTGCAGTTCAAGGCTATTATGGTGGCTGGATTGACCTGATCGGGCAACGTGCACTTGAGGTCTGGAGCAGCCTGCCGATGCTGTTTATGGTCATGATTCTGGTCAGTGTGTTTAGTCCGAATATTTACTGGCTATTTGTGATCATGCTATTTTTTGGCTGGACCACACTGGTGTCGATGGTGCGCGCTGAATTTTTACGGGCCAGAAATCTGGAATATGTCTGGGCAGCGAAAAGTATTGGTGCAGGGCATGGCCGGATCATGTTCAGGCATATTTTACCCAATGTGATGGGTTCCAGCCTGTCACAACTACCTTTTATGCTGACTGCCAATATTAGCGCACTAACTGCACTGGACTTTTTAGGTTATGGTTTGCCACCCGAAACCGCTTCTCTAGGTGAATTATTACTGCAGGGTAAAAATAATCTCAATGCGCCGTGGTTGGCTTTATCCGGGTTTCTGACTTTAGCCATTGTCTTGTCTTTACTCATCTATATCGGTGAAGCCATCCGGGATGCTTTCGATCCCAAAATTTAAAATGATTTTTTAAGACTGATTTAATATCTACAAATAAAATTTGTATCCATTTGACAATATGAATTGTCAATTATGGCAAGTTAGGTTATAACACATACAAAATAAGATAAACATTTCAGGAAAGTACATGACACAATTGGCCGATTCCATCCAGATCCGTAATACCCAGTTTAAAAACCGTATCATTAAAGGTGCCATGAGTGAGGCGTTGGCCAATGATGCAGGCCAACCCAATCAGGCCCATTTAAAGTTGTATGAGGCTTGGGCCAAAGGTGGTTTAGGCTGTGCGATTACGGGTAATGTCATGGTGGATTTTCGTGCCAAGAATGAACCCGGTGTAGTGGTAGTAGAAACTGAACGTGACCTGGAAAAGTTAAAAGCTTGGGCGAATGTCGGCAAACGTCATGGCATGGTGCAACTGGTACAGTTATCTCATCCTGGACGTCAGTGCCCAAAAGGCTTGAATAAAGAAACCGTAGCACCTTCAGCTGTACCTTTTAGTCCAGCATTGGCGATGAGTTTCGGTACGCCACGTGAACTGCGTGAAGATGAAATTTTAGATATTATCCAGCGCTTTGCGACTTCAGCTGCCATTTGCGAAAAGGCGGGATTTGAAGGCGTGCAGTTACATGGGGCGCATGGTTATCTAATTAGCCAGTTTTTATCGCCCCTGACCAATAAGCGCCAAGACCAGTGGGGTGGCAGTATTGAAAACCGCAGCCGATTCTTGCTAGAGGCTTATAAGGCAGTGCGTGCAGCAACTTCAGAGAATTTTATCATTTCAGTGAAATTAAACTCGGCAGACTTTCAGCGCGGTGGCATTAGTGAAGAAGACGTGATTTATGTCTTTAAGGCGATGGATGCAGTCGGGATCGATATGATTGAAGTTTCTGGCGGAACCTATGAAGCACCTGCAATGGCCGGAGTAAAAGCAGAGAAACGTAAAGCATCAACGGTTGCCCGCGAAGCCTATTTCCTCGATTTTGCCGAAAAGATCCGTCAGGAAGTTAATTGTTATTTAATGGTGACGGGGGGCTTCCGTACCGCAGTGGGTATGAATGCAGCCCTTGACAGCGGCGCATGTGATTTTATCGGTATTGCACGTCCATTTGCGGTCGAGCCTGATCTGGGTAACCGTCTGGTGGCTGGACAGGATGTACGTTATGCAGTGGAGAAAATTAAAACCGGTATTCCAATGATCGATAAAATGGCGATTATGGAAATCATCTGGTATGCCGCACAATTTAAAGAAATTGCCAAAGGTAATCGACCAAATCCAAAACTGTCGCCTTTAAAGGTATTTTTAAATTACGTAAAAGGTAATGTGAAAGCTGTGATTAAAGGTCAGATCAATTCACGTAAATCGGCTTAATTTGTATAATGCATTGAAGCAAAAACAGGGCATATAAAATGCCCTGTTTTTTTATGAATGACCTTTTTAAGAATAAGTCATGGCTTGAGTCTGAAAAGGGAAGAGCAACTGAGAAAGCTGACGTGTTGCCCACAAGCCCACTTCCTGATGATGCATATGCGGTGCCACATAAGGAATCAACAGATCAATCTTCTGTTCGGCAGCAGCACAGCGATTCAGACGGCTTTTCAGTTGATGGATCTGTTGCTGGTCGATACGGTTCAACACCGGTTCCATCTGGTTATGTACTTGAGATCTGCTACGTGATGACAGACGAGCGGCAAAAGTCTCACCTTGAATCCAGTCTTTGATAATCTGTTTTTCAGTCGCATTAAATACACCAAACATTTTGCCATCTGGATCATCAATCATTTTCCAGAACCGGCTTTGTTCTACAGGTGCATCTTTTACAATCCAGCCTTTTTCAAGCATGACTTTCAAGAAGTCCTTAATGTGTGCCGGATCGGATAACCACTCATTAATGGTCTTGCCACTAAACTGGCATTTCTGGTTATGGATATATTGTCCAATCAGCGCTTTGTTCTGAAACACTTTCAAAGCCAGTTTTTCGGTATCCAGTTGCTTGATGATCTGGGTAGAACTTTTACCAATGTCATTCAGCACATAACCTTTTTTAATCAGGTCTAAATACTGAACAGGATCTTCAGCGAGTGCATACTGATCTAAATACGCTTGCAGCGATTTTTGTGCATGACCGTTGTGAGCATTATCAATAGTAATATGTACATTGAAATAATGTGGATCAAGACCGAGTTCAGATAATTCATAATTGGTAATTAACAGGTGTAAGGGCAGCTGCTCATAACCCAGATTGAAACCAATTACTAACGGCAGATATTCTGGCGGCGCATAGGCCAAAGCCAGCTGCACGGCTGCTTGTTCATAATAGCTGGCATCCAGTTGCTCAGCATAGCTGTTCAGCTCATAATGATTCAGCAAGTCCTGATACATGGTGACATGATTGGCACGGGTATGACCCATGCCTAGTTCTTCCAGATAGATATAAATCAGGTCTTTGGTTTCCGGACGATTCCAGTTTTGCACAGTTGAATACAGCCATGAGCCGTCTACCAGTTTTACAGGTGCGACTTTGGCCAGGAACTCAAATGCATGTGACACAGTCGGGAAGTATTCACGTCCTTGCTGCTGTCTACGCCGCTCTACATAAGACTGGAAGATTGCGCAGGTTTGGTGGTGCTGTTCCAAAAAATGTTGCTCTACATGTCTGGGTTGATCCAGCCATTCCAGCCCAGCCACATCAACTTGCTGGATTAAATCTCTTAAATAGTTCTCAGCCTGTTCGGTCTTTACTGCCGTCGAAATCTGTTGATCTTGAAAGAAGTTGACCCAATCTTTAAAGTTATTAAATTGATGATTATGATTTTTAATAGATGATTCAGGCGAACTTAACTTTGTACTGACGAACATAATCTGATCCTTGCAGATATATTATGCTTTCTACCTTAACGGCATGCTTATACCACCGGTGTTGATTTTTTGTTCGGATTTATAGTGCGATTGCTGTAAATGAAAATGAATGGATAACGAGTTGAAGAGAAATGTAAAAGAATAAGATTTTTGAATGAATTATTTATAAACAAATAAAATTGCAATCGAGACAATTTGATCAAACGTTAAAAACAGGAATGAAGGAACAAGCAAAAAAACAAATAATAAAAAAGCCCAAGTCATCATGCTTGGGCTTTTTTATTAGAAGTTAATTAAATTAACCATCTCGAATATGGCGTCCCTACGGGGATTCGAACCCCGGTTACCGCCGTGAAAGGGCGATGTCCTAGGCCTCTAGACGATAGGGACAGTGTAGAAGTGATATTTTAAACCAGAACTTTTGGTTTGAAGTAATGGCGTCCCTACGGGGATTCGAACCCCGGTTACCGCCGTGAAAGGGCGATGTCCTAGGCCTCTAGACGATAGGGACTTAATAAAATATTACTTCTGAAATTGGCGTCCCTACGGGGATTCGAACCCCGGTTACCGCCGTGAAAGGGCGATGTCCTAGGCCTCTAGACGATAGGGACGTTTCAGAGGTGGGCGTATATTAGGGTGAAAACAGGGGGGTGTCAAACGCTTTTCCAGAGTTTTTTGGAAATTTTCTTTTGAGTGCATAAATTTAAAACAATATTAGCAGAATACTTGAAAAATGCAGGATTTAGGCCGGATTTTTAAGCAATTCCAGAATGGCTTCAACAACCTGAGGATGCAGTAAATAGCCAGTAATATCATGTGGACGGTGAATATGCGTACGAATGCCATGATTGATGATTTCAGGTTCAAACTTGAATGGCGGTTGGGTAAGCGGAATGGCGGTGAGATAATCATCCGTTGAGTAGAAATTGATCCAGTCGCCTTTAATTGCCTTAGGTCGTACCACCGGCTGTGCCAAGCTGGATTGAATCACCTGAAAGGCTAATGGCGAACCTAAAGTAATAAAACGCTGTACATTCAGTTCAGGGTGCTGGATAAGATGATTATAGGCAATCACACTTCCTAAAGAATGGGCAATGACAATGCAGGGTTTGCGACCACTCAGTTGTCGGGCAATCCGTTCATGCACTTTCCTCATGAAATCAGGGTTATCGAGATAAAGATAAGTTTCAATCAGAAATCTCTGCAATAGAGTGCGATGCAGAGTGGGAAAATAATTGAGTAATAAGGCAAAATCCCGAAGCGCCACATTCTTGCCGAGGGCGGTAAAATAATTGAATTTCTGTCTGAAATCCATGGTGTCACTTGGGCTGGGTTGGGCGAAATCGGTAATTGTGGGCCTACGCCAACCAGGACGTGGAACAGGGGCGGGAAGCTGAGGTTGAGCAGGCTTGCGAAAAGGAAAGCTAGGCCATTCCTGGGGCATCAGGGTGCCAGCTTCTAGAATATTGCGGACGTTATAACGTGAAAGCAGATCGCCATAAAATGGAATACGAATGTGGCGTTTTAAATAACTAAATCTGGCATCTTGTTGATGTTTACGCATCCCTTTTTGAAGTATATGGAGCCAGCGCTGCCGGATGGAGGCAGCGCTATGATGTTGCTGATTCATTCCATGAATAAAAATAACTTTCATCGACACCCCACTGAGTTCGATAGAATTATATTTACAGTATAGAAAATATTAACGTAGCAAAAGCAGCGCTTTTTGTGGTGTTAATGTGTAAATTATCTTTGATAAAACAATAATTAACAGACATATGTATATTTATAAAAGAGTCATAAATAAACCACAAAATGAGTAGGTATGAATAAAGAATTTTACTCAGCAGAAAAATAATACAAAGGAAATAGTAAAATTAAATCTGTAAATTAAGATGCTTTTTAGAGTAATTCTAGCAGGGCTTCGATGACTTCCGGATGCTGGACATAGCCATCAATATCATGCGGATGATAAATTGAAGTACGAATCTCCCGATTGATAATTGCCGGCTGAAACTGAAAAGGCGGTTCTGATAATGGAAAGGCAGTTAAAAAGTCATCACTGCAATAAAAATTAATCCAGTCACCTTTAATAGCTTCTGGCCGATGAACAGGCTGGGGCAAATGTTCCTGAATGACCCGGAAAGCCATTGGTGATCCCATGCTGATAAAACGCTGTACATTCAGTTCCGGGTGCAAAAGCAGATAATGATAGGCAATCACACTTCCTAAAGAATGAGCCATTAGGATACAGGGTTTATCGCCATGCAGTTGCTGGCCAATTCGCTGATGCACCTGCTGCATGAATGTGGAATTTGCCAGATAAGAATAGGTTTCAATCAGAAATTTTTTGATCAGCGTATCATGCAGGCGAGGGAAATGATTCAGTAAGATCACAAAATCCCGTAATAGAGTATTCCGGCTTAATATACTAATAAACTGCAGCTTCTGGTTAAAGGTCATGGCATCCTCAACCTTTAGCTCGGGAATTTCACAAATTTCAGGTGAATATTGATTGAGATGGGGTGGTGGTGGCTGGGATTTAACTGGAGACTGGAAAGGAAAGCGAGGCCAGTCTTGCGGCATCAATGTACTGGCATTTAGCACATTATGTAAATGATGTCGTGACAGCAAGTCGCCATAAAAGGGGATACGAACATGCCTTTTCAGATAAGCAAAACGTGCCTGTTGATGCGACTGTTCCAGACCATATTTTAGCAGACTCAGCCAACGTTGACGCAGGGAAGCAGAGCTGAATTTCTGCTTGTTCATGCCATGAATATAAATAATTTTCATCGACACACCACGCTGGCTGCCTAGAACATTTTCAGTATAAATAAAAAAGAGCAGCCGAAGCTGCTCTTTTGGTCATTTTAATGTTTAAGCATTTTTGTGATAAAACTTGTAGTAGCTGGCATAGCACAGTGCAATAAATACCAGACAGCCAAAGAAACTGATACGCATGCTCGGATCAAACACCATACTGATACAGGTAATCAGACAGAACAGAAAACCCAGAATCGGTACGATCGGGAATAATGGCGTAGCAAAATCAAGATCCTTCGCTGTTTTACCCTGTTTGTACCATTCACGGCGGAAGTTGAACATGCTGAGACAGATGCTCATCCAGACCACTACCATGGTAAATGCTGCAATACCTAGCAAGTTAGTGAAGATAGTTTCCGGTGCGAACTGTTCAGACAGCAAACCAGGCATACCGCCAATCATGGTGACAATGACTGCAATATAAGGTACACCACGCGCATTTAGGCGTGAAAATACCGCTGGTAACTGTTTACTGTAAGACAATGACCACATCATACGGGATGCAGCAAATAGACCTGAGTTAGCAGCAGATAGCAATGCTGTGATAATCACAAAGCGGATAATATCTTCGGCATAAGGAATACCGATATGCTGGAATACTGTCACGAATGGGCTGCTACTGACACCTTCAGCTGCCAGACCTGCTTCCTGATGCGGAAGAAGGGAGGTCACCACAATAATCGTACCTACAAAGAAAATCAGTAAGCGGAAAATTGCAGTATTAATCGCTTTTGGTACATTTTTGGCAGGATCTTTGGTTTCACCCGCAGCCACACCAATCAGTTCTGTGCCAGAGAATGCAAAGTTTACAATCAGCATGGTGGTGAAGATTGGGAACAGACCTTCTGGGAACCAGCCTTGAGCTGTCAGGTTACTGAATAGCGGAGCAGTTTCCTGTCCTTGGTAGCTTACTACACCAAAAATAGCGAGTAGGCCAAGCAGGATAAAGGTCACGACAGTAACGACTTTCACCAGTGCTAGCCAGAACTCGGACTCTGCAAACCAGCGGGTAGAAATCATATTCAGTGCGAATACGAAAGCACCAAAAATCAGTGTCCACATCCACATGGAGCTATCAGGGAACCATTCCTGCATTAATAAAGCTGCAGCGGTAAATTCAGTTCCCAAGGTCACTGACCAGGTCAGCCAGTATAGCCAGGTAATGGTGTAGCCAGTCCCTGGTCCAATATAGCGTTTGGCATAGGCGCCAAATGAGCCAGATTCGGGCATATGAACGGCAAGTTCACCCAGACATAGCATAACCATGTAAGCGATGATCCCGCCAAGGAGATAAGCAAGAATGGCACCTACAGGCCCCGTTTGTGCAATGACTTCACCCGAACCTAGAAATAGGCCTGTTCCGATTGCGCCACCAAGCGAAATCATGACCAGATGTCGAGTACTCATAGCGCGTTTTAAAGGCGCAGAATTGCCCTGATGCGTAGCATCATTCGGAGATGAGTGCATAGGAGTCAAAAAATAAAAGAATGAAGCGGGTTATTGTAGTGAAAAACTACAAATCTGCAACGTATTAATATGGATTATGTATAAGACTTGATCGTGAGCGATCAGATAATGGCGTCCCTACGGGGATTCGAACCCCGGTTACCGCCGTGAAAGGGCGATGTCCTAGGCCTCTAGACGATAGGGACGTTGCGAGGTGATGGCTATATTAAGGACTAAGCCGGACTTTGTCAAAAGAGTTTTTACTAAAATGTATTTAACAGTTTAAACATTAGGCAAAACAAAAATTTTATTTTATTAAGATATTATTTTCTGAACGGATTTACCTGATATGAAAAAATAAACCCAATCGGAATTGGGTTTATTAAAGAAATTATTTCAGTTCAAAAGTTTAGAACTTAAGCTTTTTGATGATAAAGCCAGTAATAACTTGCATAACATGCTGCCATAAACAATAAACAGCCAATAAAACCAGAGAGCATTTCGGGGTCAGCTGCCATACTCAGACCGGTTGCAGTACAAGTTACAAAACCTAGAGTGGGAACTAAGGGGAACCAAGGTGTACGGAATTTTAGTTCAGAGACGCTATGACCAGACTTCAGCCATTGGCGACGGAAATTAAACTGGCTCCAGCAGATACTCATCCAGACAATCACCATGGTAAAAGCGGCCACGCCCATCAGGTTTTTAAAGATGACATCTGCACCAAATTGTTCAGAGAGCAGACCAGGCAAGCCGCCAATCATGGTGACCCAAACTGCTACATAAGGCACGCCGGATTTGCTGACTTTGGCAAATAGTCGCGGTAACTGGTTTTGTGAAGACAATGCCCACATCATACGTGAAGCTGCATAGAGTCCAGAGTTTGCAGTAGAGAGCAGCGCAGTGATAATTACGAAACGAATGAAATCTTCGGCATAAGGAATACCCATCTGGGTAAACACGGATACAAACGGACTGCTGCTTAAGCCCCCATGACCACCGACCTGTAGACCTGCATCGGTATAAGTCAGTAACGAGCTGATCACAATGATGGTGCCAACAAAGAAAATCATCAGACGCCATACCGCAGCATGAATCGCTTTCGGTACATTTTTCTCAGGATTTTCGGTTTCACCGGCAGCGATCCCGATCATCTCGGTACCGTTAAAGGCAAAATTCACGATCAGCAGGGTAGTGAATAATGGGATCAAACCATTTGGTAGCCAGCCATGTTCAGTCAAATTATTGAACAGTGGCGCAGATTCATAACCTTGAAATGGAATAAAGCCAAAGATACAGCCAAAGCCCAGAATAATAAAAATCAGTACAGTCGCAACTTTAACCAGTGACAGCCAGAATTCTGATTCGGCAAAGGTACGGGTTGAGCTTAAATTGGAGAGCAGTACACCTGCAGCAAAGATCAATGTCCATAACCAGATCGAAGTTTGCGGGAACCATTCCTGCATTAGAATCGCAGCTGCAGTGAATTCGGTACCCAAAGTGGCTGACCAGCCGAGCCAGTACATCCAGGACACCATATAGCCTGTACCCGGCCCAATATAATGGGTTGCAAAGGCACCAAAAGAACCAGACACGGGTAAATGTACGGCCAGTTCACCGAGGCAGAGCATTACCATATAGGCGATCAAGCCACCAATAATATAGGCCAGTATTGCGCCCAAAGGTCCAGCTTGTGAAATCACTTCACCGGAACCCATAAACAGGCCAGTACCAATAGCGCCACCAAGGGAAAGCATGATCAGATGACGTGTGCCCATGGCACGTTTTAACGACGGAGTTTGACCCTCAACAGACGAATGCTGTGAAGGTGGAGAGGGAGATTGCATAGCTCAATTAAAAGGAGAGATTTAAAAAAAGTATTTTAGTTTTAATTATGTGAAATATCACATAAATTGGAATTTCCTCATAAAGTTCTTCTTTTAATTTAAAAAATAAATATTTGCAAAGCCTCTTAAAAACTAGTGATCGGGAGTCTGGTATTGCTCAGTCGGTGTTTTTTCAGCAGGCGTAGTTTCTGCTCGGTTCTCAGCAGTTTTATCATCGCGACTGATCACATAAATATAAAGCGCTGAAGGTGCCAGAATAAGTAAAACAAGCAGGATTTTCTTTAGCATGGGAAAATTGATCAAAACCTAACATCAACTTGATTATAGCCTAAGCAAACGAGAAAGGGCACTAAACTCAGTCAATCGGAATTTATAAAATAGTATTGAAAGCAATAATAAGAAAAAGAGTTTTCTTGAAAAAATGAAAGAAGAGAAGGATAAATAAGATGGCGTCCCTACGGGGATTCGAACCCCGGTTACCGCCGTGAAAGGGCGATGTCCTAGGCCTCTAGACGATAGGGACGTTTAGAAGATGGCGGTATCTTATTGATCCGCCACCAAAGTGTCAAGCAGGTGAGGTGCGAGTTTGTTTAAAATATAGCAAAACAGTTCCGCAGTCTTTTGCGTATCGTATAACGCAGAGTGTGCTTCTTTGCCATCAAACTCAATACCGGCCTGAATACAAGATTTAGCCAGAACCGTTTGACCAAACATCACCGCACTTAAAGTCACGGTATCAAACACAGAAAAACTGTGAAACGGATTCTGGTTTTTGGTTCCGGTACGGGCAATTGCTGCCTGTACAAAGCCCAAATCAAAATGCGCATTGTGACCGACCAAAACGGCATGCGTACAATTTTGCTGACGACGCACTTCATTGACCGATTTAAAAATACGTTTTAACGCGGTTTTTTCATCTTCAGCCATTGCGATCCGCATCGGATTTGACGGGTCAATCCCGATAAATTCCAAAGAGCGGCGATCCAGGTTGGCACCTTCGAAAGGATTGATATGTGCGTGGTAAGCTGCACCGGGCACAAACTGGCCATCTTCATTATAAACAATAGGAATGGCCGCAATTTCTAACAAGGCATCAGTCTGTGCATTAAAGCCTGCTGTTTCAACATCGACAACAACAGGCAAAAATCCACGGAAACGCTGACCAATGACTGGAAGAGTTTCATTTGTCACATTTTTCTCCATTGAATGGTTTTTCCTGCATATAGCGGAACGATTTGTTCACCATCCAAGTAGTCTAGACTTTCAGGAATAACTTGATCTTCTTTGACCAGCGTAATGGTTTTGGTATTACGTGGGAGGCCGTAGAAATCTGCACCAAAGTGGCTGGCAAAACCTTCTAGGCGGTCGATTTTACCTACTTGATCAAAGGCCTGAGCATATAACTCAATTGCAGTCGGAGCACTATAGCATCCTGCGCAGCCACACGCATTTTCTTTGGCATTTTTTGAGTGCGGTGCACTGTCGGTGCCTAAGAAAAATTTAGGATTACCGCTGGTTGCCACTTCAAGCAACGTTTGCTGATGCGTCTGACGTTTTAAAATTGGCAGACAATAGAAGTGCGGCTTGATCCCACCAACCAGCATATCATTACGGTTAAACAGTAAATGCTGTGGGGTAATAGTCGCAGCCACATTACGATCCTGTTCCAGTACGAAATTAGCTGCCTCGCTGGTAGTAATGTGTTCCAGAACCAGTTTCAGTTTCGGGAACTGTTTTAGTAATGGTGCTAAGACTTCATCAAGGAAACGTTTTTCACGGTCAAAAATATCGACATGATTATGCGTCACTTCACCGTGCAGCAATAAAGGCACCTGATGCTCTTCAAGCTGTTCAATGACTGAATATACTTTACGAATGTCGCTTACACCGCTATCCGAGTTGGTGGTTGCGCCAGCAGGGTAAAGTTTAATAGCATTGACATGCTCAGAATCTTTAATCTTTTTGACTTCACTTGGAGAGGTATTATCTGTGAAATACAGCACCATGCGTGGATCAAAATCGCTACCTTCAGGAACATGCGCCATAATACGTTCACGGTAGCTTAATGCTTCTTCCATAGTTTTAACCGGTGGAACAAGGTTCGGCATACAGATGGCGCGGGAAAACTGTTTAGCTAGATCAGGAACGGTGCGTTGCAGAGCGTGACCATCACGCAGGTGGGCATGCCAGTCGTCTGGCTGGAGAAGGGTAATCGTATTCAAGGCGAATTCAATCGGAGAAATAAAACAAATGATAATGCATCTATGCCTAAAATGGTAACGAGAAATATATACAAAATAAGGGATATCTATAAATTAATTTATAAAAGTATGATATTTTAAAATTAATAAAAAAATTACATAAATACTTGGCAATGGAATACAAGTACAATCTAGCAAAATTGCAAGATGAAAAAGAAAAAATAGAAGAATTAATCACACGGCAAAGTCAGCGTGTAGGCTCGGTTTTCCCTCAGAATCTGGAACAGGAGTTCTGGAGCAAAAACCTGGAGCGGGCACGTAAACATGTCGAAAAGTATGTCTGGGCAGGTGTACTGACCTATTTTATTTTTCTGCTGGTCATGATTCCGACCGACTACTGGATTATCGATTCACAATATTTCGTGCAAGATTTTGTGCGCTGCATGCTGGGGCTGATCAATGGTAGTCTCGCTTTACTTGCTTTTTATTTCTTCTCCTGTCTACCTAAAATCAAACGCTTTTTTCCGCAGGCTTCCATGCTGCTAATGTTCTGGATGATAGTCTCGACCTCTTATCTGACCATGTCCATTCAAACAGTAAGCTTGCAACATCAGTCGATGGCGATCATCACTATTATCTACATTCTGGGTTATATTCTGACCGGAGTAAAACCTTTACAGATGTTAATCACGGGGTTGTTTGCTGCACTTTGTACGGTCTGGCTGTTATCCGTGTTATCGATCGAATTTAATGCACTGGTCTTGGGGCGGATTCTGATCGGCAGTAGCCTATTGGGATGTGTGATTAGTTATATGCTTTTTGCCCGTGAGCGCATGATTTTTCTATATACCATGCGGGCTAGAATCAGTGAGAAAATTCAGCGGATTCATACCACAGAATTGTTGCATTTAAGCCAGCATGATGAGCTGACCAAAATCTCTAATCGACGAACTTTCGATGAAACACTGGATATCTTTTTTGAACGTTCTCGCCGTAATCAGCATGCTTTAGCGATTTTATTTATCGATGTGGATCATTTTAAAAACTATAACGATTTTTATGGACATCAAAAAGGGGACGATGTCATTTCCAGTATTGCCTTTACTATTAAAAATGCGATCCGGCATATGGATTTCGTGGCCCGTTATGGTGGTGAAGAGTTTGTGGTACTGCTTCCAGAAACTGATGCTCATGGTGCTTATGCAGTGGCTTCTAATATTTTTAATGCGATTGAGCGTCTGGAAATTCCGCATGAGAAATCTGGTGTGGCTGATCACATCACCATCAGTTTGGGCATCACTGTGTATCGTGGTGAAGACTTTATTGATAAGGATGTCTTATTGGGAATTGCCGATCAGGCGTTGTATCGAGCCAAACAGCTAGGACGGAATCAGATTTATTATCAGTCGATCCGCACCGCAAACCCGAACAGCGTGAATACCTAAATCGAATCCATAAAAAAACCGCTCAGATGAGCGGTTTTTTTTGACGTTAAAACAAACTTATTTGTTTTTGTCTTTTAACTGAGGTACTGCAGAACCTGTACCTACTGCAAGTAAGCCAGAATCTGTATAGATACCCAGTTTTGCACGTGTATCTGTGATGTCCAGATTACGCATAGTCAACTGACCGATACGATCCGCTGGAGAGAACATAGAATCACCTTTCTCCATAGTCAAACGCTCAGCTTCATAAGTGAGGTTAGGAGATTCAGTGTTCATGATGGTGTAGTCATTACCACGACGCAGTTCTAAAGTCACAGTACCAGTGATAGCTTTAGCTACCCAACGCTGTGCAGTTTCACGAAGCATCAATGCTTGAGAATCGAACCAGCGACCTTGGTACAGAAGACGACCCAAACGAAGACCGTTGATACGGTATTGTTCGATGGTATCTTCGTTATGAATACCAGTGACCAGACGTTCATAAGCGATGTGAAGAAGGGCCATACCCGGAGCTTCGTAGATACCACGAGATTTCGCTTCGATGATACGGTTTTCGATCTGATCCGACATACCTAGACCATGACGGCCACCAATACGGTTCGCTTCAAGAATGAACTCAACAGGATCTTCGATACGTTGACCATTGATTGCAACAGGGAAACCTTCTTCAAAAGTAATCGATACTTCTTCAGGTTTGATTTCAACTTCTTCTTTCCAGAATGCAACGCCCATGATTGGATCAACGATTTTGATACCGGCATTCAGGTATTCAAGATCTTTGGCTTCGTGAGTCGCTCCCAACATGTTTGAGTCAGTTGAGTAAGCTTTCTCTTTTGACATTTTGTAGTCAAAGCCATTGTCGATCAGGAACTGTGACATTTCTGCACGGCCGCCTAGCTCGTCAATGAAGGTCTGGTCTAACCAAGGTTTGTAGATTTTCAGGTTAGGGTTAGTCAACAGACCGTAGCGGTAGAAACGCTCGATGTCGTTACCTTTATAAGTAGAACCGTCACCCCAGATGTTCACGTCATCTTCTTTCATTGCAGTTACCAGCATGGTACCTGTTACTGCACGGCCAAGAGGAGTCGTGTTGAAGTATGGAACGCCACCTGTAGAAATGTGGAACGCGCCACATTGAATTGCAGCAATACCTTCTAATGCAAGCTGTAAACGGCAGTCGATCAAACGTGCTTTTACTGCGCCATAAGCCTCAGCTTTTTTTGGAATCGCATCGTAATCGTCTTCGTCTGGCTGACCCAAGTTTGCTGTATAAGCATAAGGTTCAGCGCCTTTTTGTTTCATCCACAAAAGAGCTGCAGAAGTATCTAGACCGCCAGAAAAGGCAATACCAACTTTTTTGCCTACTGGGACATTCTGCAAGATAGTTGCATTATCAGACATTGTTCATCCTAATGATATGAAATAGGCACGCCAGAAGTGGTGGCCTGAAAAAACACATATTGCATCAATTGTATCATTATTTTATTTAGGTTTGCTTTAGAAAAGAAAAACTCGTTTCAAAATCTTGATTCAATAGGCTTAGATAATCATAAAATTACCGTATTTTTGACAAACGCTTAAAAAATAGGAAAATCTGGGAAGATTCAATAACATCATTAAGAAAAAACATCTTTAGGATAGCCCTCATGAGCCCGAATATTCCTCCTTTACCTAATCTGCAACCGGCTGCCAAAAATGAAACCCTGTCGATTGTGCATGGAATCTATGCCGGTTTGCTGGTTTTTAGTACGGTTGCATTTTTATATCTGGAATATCAGCAGTCGACGATTTCCATGCTGAGTCTGGGTATTGTGTTGCTACTTTTAGCTGTGCTGATTGTTTTGAATATTCAGACCTGTCTCAAGGTCAAACAGGGCAATGGTTCAGGACGCACCTTGTCCAGAATTATGGCGATCCTTATGCTGCTCAGTTTTCCTATTGGTACAGTACTCGGAGTAATTGCGTTATGGAAATCCAGTAAAAATCAATGGCAGCAATAAATCCATCACTCAGGTACGGCATGAATATCACAATTGGTATTTGTGCCTGAGAAAGCGGACCTGATAGTCATAAAAAGCCCCTGAAAATCAGTTAAAGTACATTTATAAGATTTAAGCTTTTAGCCAAATAAGAATCAGGGATATTTTATGACAACGACGCGCTATGCAAATATTTTAAAACCATTACATCTGGGTTTCACCACGATTAAAAACCGTGTGGTGATGGGATCAATGCATACGGGCTTGGAAGATCGTTTTTATAATTATCCTAAACTGGCCGCTTATTTTGGTGAACGTGCCAAAGGTGGTGTGGGTCTCCTGATTACTGGCGGGATTTCACCGAATCGTCAAGGCTGGTTATTGCCTGCTGGTGGAACCATGAATACCTTGGGCGATATTGCACCGCACCGACTGGTTACGCATGCCGTGCATAAGCATGGGGCCAAGATTCTGTTGCAGATTTTGCATGCCGGACGTTATGGCTATCAGCCTTTTGTGGTATCTGCCAGTCCGATCAAATCGCCAATTTCACCTTTTAAACCACGTCAGATGTCTGAAAACCAGATTCTGGATACGATTCAGGACTATGTTAAAACTGCAAAACTGGCTAAAAAAGCGGGTTATGACGGCGTGGAAATCATGGGCTCTGAAGGGTATTTGATTAACCAGTTTTTAAGCCGTCATGTCAATCAGCGTACTGATCGCTGGGGCGGAGAAATTGAAAACCGCATGCGTTTTGCAGTGGAAATTGTTAAAGCGATTCGTGCTGAAATTGGTGAAAGATTTATTATCTGTTTCCGTTTGTCCTTGCTAGATCTGGTGCATGATGGCAATACTATGCAGGAAGTGATTACCGTCGCTAAAGCATTAGAGAAGGCTGGAATAACTTTACTCAATACTGGTATTGGCTGGCATGAAGCGCGTATTCCGACGATTGTCACTTCTGTTCCTCGTGCTGCATTCGTAGATTACACCGCAGAAGTCAAAAAGCATGTTGCTGTTCCAGTCATTGCATCGAACCGGATCAATATGCCAGAAACTGCTGAAGCAATTTTGGCATCGGGTCAGGCAGATATGGTGCAAATGGCACGCCCGTTATTGGCAGATGCATTTTGGGTGAATAAGACAGCAACCAATCGAGTTGATGAAATTAATACCTGTATCGCCTGTAATCAGGCCTGCCTGGATCATACCTTTAAAAATAAACGTGCTACCTGTCTGGTGAATCCACGTGCCGGCTATGAAACCGAACTGGTTTATGTCAAAACCAAAAAACCTAAAGGCATCGCCGTGGTAGGTGGTGGAGTGGCAGGTTTATCCGCAGCTACAGTCGCAGCTAGCCGCGGTCATGATGTGACTTTGTTTGAAGCCACTAATGAAGTGGGTGGGCAATTTAATCTGGCCAAAGTAATTCCAGGTAAAGAAGAATTCCATGAAACCATTCGCTATTTCAAAGTACAACTGGAAAAAACCGGGGTAGATGTCCGTTTAAATACTCGAGTGAATCGGGAGCAACTGGAACGCGAAGGTTTTGATGAAGTCATTGTGGCTACGGGCGTTGTTCCGCGTGAATTGAAAATTACCGGTAGTGATGCACCTCAAGTCCTGTCTTATGCTGAAGTATTGCGCGGCGCACCAGTAGGAGATCGTGTCGCTGTCATTGGTGCCGGAGGAATTGGTTTTGATGTATCAGAATTTTTATTAAAGCCACCGCATCAGCCACAACCGCAACCAGTAGATGAATGGAAACGGGAATGGGGTGTAGATCTGCATGCAAATTATGTAAGTGAAGGCGGACTGCAGCCAGCAGAAGTCGAGCCACCTGTACGTGAAATTTATCTATTACAGCGTAAAACTACTGCTTTAGGAGCAGGCTTAGGTAAAACCACGGGCTGGGTTCATCGTGCCCAATTAAAAAAACATGGCGTACGCATGTTACGCGGTGTGCACTATAAATCGATCACGGACGAAGGTTTGTGGATTGAAGTGGATGGACATGATCAGTTGCTGCGTGTAGATACGGTCGTGGTTTGTGCTGGTCAGGAGTCAGTCAAAGATGTCATGCCTTCAGAGGATCAAAAGACTTTAGCGAATTACCATATTATTGGTGGAGCAAAGCTGGCTGCTGAGCTGGATGCCAAGCGCGCAATTCGTGAAGGGGCTGAATTGGCAGCAAAATTGTAAGGATTTGATGAAACTATATGCAGTTGATGAGATTCACTGTAATTTTCACTTGTCAGTCACCTAAAAGCTCCGTATTATTGCGCACATGGAAGCGTGGCAGAGCGGTTTAATGCACCGGTCTTGAAAACCGACGAGGGCTTATACCCCTCCGTGAGTTCGAATCTCACCGCTTCCGCCAGATACGGAAAACCCCGATCATTGATCGGGGTTTTTTATTGCCTAAGTTTTATTGAGTGGGAAATTGTCTGATTTTTTAGATAAAGCAGATAGATAACAAGCTAATTGATCTAATTTCTAAGATATTTTCTTATTAAAAAATGAATGAATAAAAACGAATGCATATATGGCTCTAATTTCTAAAATTTAATCCCAGTCATTGAGCTTAAGTCTCAATTAAAAAAGTATGATCTAAATTTTTATCTGAAAAAGAGGATATAAAAATTTAGAGCTTATTTTATTGCCGTTATTAGTTTATTAAATAGAACATTTTTCATTATTAATTCGCTGAATGACTGAAACAGCTGAAAGTCGACTACGATAGTAGGATAATTTTTTGTTCTTTTCGGCTTTCATTTATGTCGAATTTTAAAGTGCGAGTTAAAAATGGCAACTGAACCTCTGAATCCTAAACGTCCACTTTATATTCCCTACGCAGGCACTGCATTACTTGAACTCCCATTGCTGAATAAAGGCTCAGCTTTCTCTGTAGAAGAACGTATTCATTTTAATTTACATGGACTTTTGCCCCAAGTGATCGAATCGATTGAGGAACAAAGTCAGCGTTCGTATCAGCAATACTGCTCATTCAATGATGCAATCAATAAGCATATTTACCTACGTAACATCCAGGACACCAACGAGACGCTTTTCTATCATTTGATTGAAAATCACTTAAGCGAAATGATGCCGATCATCTATACGCCAACGGTAGGAGAAGCATGTCAGCATTTTTCCGAGATTTATCGCCGTCATCGCGGGGTTTTTATTTCCTATCCAGATCGGGATCATATTGAGCACATCCTGCATAACGTGAATCGAAGAAATGTCAAAGTGATTGTGATTACGGATGGAGAGCGCATTCTTGGTTTAGGTGATCAAGGCATTGGCGGAATGGGTATTCCGATTGGAAAGCTGGCTTTATATACGGCCTGCGGAGGCATTAGTCCGGCCTATACCTTACCAATTACCTTAGATGTAGGCACGAACAACGAGCAGTTGTTGAATGATCCGATTTATATGGGATGGCGTCAGCCTCGTATCACCGGTGATGAATATTATGAATTTGTCGAAATGGTGATACAGGCAATTCAGCAAAGATGGCCCGATGCGCTGATTCAATTTGAAGATTTTGCCCAGCACAATGCCATGCCTTTACTGGAAAAATATCGAGATCGAATATGTTGCTTCAATGACGATATTCAGGGTACGGCAGCTGTGGCAGTAGGCAGTTTGATTGCGGCTTCCTATGCGTCAAACAAACAATTAAAAGATCAGACCATTGCTTTCTTGGGAGCAGGTTCAGCCGGTTGTGGGATCGCTGAACAGATTGTGGCAAAAATGGTGGCAGAAGGCCTGACTGATGCTGAAGCGCGTAAGCGGGTTTTTATGGTGGATCGCTTCGGCCTTATTACTCAAAACCAGCCAAACCTATTAAATTTCCAGAGAAAACTGGCTCAAGAACCAGAAAATATTGCTGAATGGGGAAATGCCGAAGAGATTATTTCTCTATTGGATGTCATCAAATATGCAAAACCCACAGTACTGATTGGGGTATCTGGACAGCCGGGATTATTTAGTAAAGAAGTAATCACGACCATGGCTGAAAATTGTGAACATCCGATCATCTTTCCTTTATCGAATCCTACTTCTCGCGTAGAAGCTGTTCCAGCCGATATTATTCAATGGACCAATGGAAAAGCCCTGATTGCTACAGGTAGCCCATTTGCACCCGTTAATTATCAGGAACACATTTATACTATTTCTCAATGTAATAACTCTTATATTTTCCCGGGAATTGGACTAGGCGTGATTGCTTCAGGCGCTACACGAGTCACGGATAATATGCTGATGGCATCAAGTAATGCCTTAGCAGAATGCTCTCCAAAACTTCAAGACCCAACCGCCAATTTGTTGCCAGATCTGGATCAGATTCAGCATATTTCCAAGATTATTGCTCTAAGGGTTGCACAAGCTGCGGTTGAGGATGGCGTCGCTCCAAAAGTTGGTTCTGAGGTGCTGCAGAAAGCCATAGATGCGAATTTCTGGATACCGGAATACCGGGAATATAAGCGTGTGACCTTTTAATATTATTAGGGAAAGGGCAGTTTAAAATTAAGTAAAGCAGAGCGATGACATTGTTATTTCTCTGCTTCTTTGTTTGCAGGAAACGAAAGTACACTAAAATGTAAAAGTTTAACTCACTCAAGCAATATGGATTTATTTTATCAAGTCGTTGAAATTAAATAAAATATAATGAAAATTCTGTAAATAATAAAATAATATTTATAAAGTAATTAAATATATATATAAGAAAACTTGATTATTTTAAATCTTCCTGTATACTGGCCTTAACTAGAAAAAAGTCTTGTTGCAAAAAATCTTCCTTAAGTATCGTCGTTTTATTCATAATCCTTCGTTTTATCCAGATTTTAAGTTCCATTCTTTATTATTTTCAAAGTTACAACTGGTCATTCAGATGACTAAAAATTATTAAAAATTAGTAGGTTTTATTATGTCAAACTCAAATATTGTTAAAGGTACTGTAAAGTGGTTCAACGAAACTAAAGGTTTCGGTTTTATTCAACAAGAATCTGGTCCAGATGTTTTTGCTCATTTCAGTGAAATTGCTAGTTCAGGTTTTAAAACCTTAATGGAAGGTCAGCAAGTTGAATTCAGCGTAGTTCAAGGTCAAAAAGGCCCAAATGCTGTAAATATTACTGCGCTATAAGTCTGTAGAATAAAAAAGCACGCATCAGTGCTTTTTTATTGTTTTAAATAAAAGTTAAAAAGCTTTTTCTAGATTGGAAGAAGTATAAAAATAGGATACAAGTTGTTAAAAATTAATGAATTAATTGCAAAATCTAAAAATGGTACAGAAATTATTGTTTCTTTGATTCCCTTGAATAAAATGCAAAATACACGTCAAGGTTTTAAGGAAATTGAAGTAGGTAAAAGAGTACTGCTTCAATCAGGAATCGAAGTTGACCTGAATCTAGACGGTCGTACATTTTATACATCTTTAAATCAATTATTTAAATTAAATCATAAAGTTATTTAATATTTAAATTATATATTGGCTAACCAATTTCTAGCCGATCTCTCTTATAATCATTACTAAAGGTTTATTTATGCTTAAGCAAAATATTAATGTGAAAGATCAATTCGGTGTTCAATACGTGATTCAGGCTACTGTTGACCCTGATTTTGTTCATACCCAATCGGATTCTAACGTTAAGCATATTACGGTTGAAGGTGAAAATATTCGCCCAAGTTTTGAAATGTTTTTTCAAAGCACCATCAGCGGCAAAATTTTCAAAATTATTTAGTGGTCATATGACATGACCAAAAGTGAATATAAAAAATCCTGGTATCTTGCCAGGATTTTGTCTTTGAAATTATTCACTTCTTAATTAAACCTATTCATCGTCTTATAAATAAACCCTGAATTAATAAGCACATTTTAGTTCACACTTAAATCGACTTAGCCATCATTTCAGTGATCTATATTTTATATCTTCTACTACTTATGCTTTTAGGCATAAAACTATCATGAATCTATAAAAAATCTAATACACATCAAATCAGAAAGCCAATCAGAGTTAAAACCCGTCAAGGTTATTATGAGTTTCGTTGGTATGAACTTAAGTCATATAAATGACTGAGGATATACAGCTGGTTTAAGGTGGTGAGCAAGGGCAGTTCAGTTTTAGTTTTGCTAGGACATTCAGAAGCTAAGTATTTAATCTTTTATTTTTGAATATTTAATACTCTATAGATGATCATAAAGTCAGGAGTTTACTCTATGAATAAATGTATAAAATTACTCGCCAAAAAAAAATTAAGTATTACTTTTCTAGAGAGTGCATCAGCAGGTTACCTGGCTTACCGATTTTCCCAAAATAAATATTCGGGTGATATTTTATATGGCGGACTGGTCTGTTATGACATGGGTGTCAAAGAGAATATTTTAAAAATCAAACCTGAATTTATTAAAAAATATACTCCAGAATCTATGGAAGTCACGCAGGAAATGGTCAGAAAAGCCAAGAAAATGTTTTATTCTGATATTTATATTGCCTGTACAGGACTATTAAAAAGAGGCGGGACAGAAACTAAAGAAAAGCCAGTAGGAACTTTTTTCTATGTGATTTCTTATAAAGATGAGCTCTATAGTTTCCGCTTTCTTTGCAGAGGAAAACCGAGAGAGAAATTAAAAAAACTGGCGAGAAATATTAATCTGAGCTTAATTGAAATCCTTGAAGGCAGTCGAGACAAGAAAAATAAATAGCTATTTATTTAGTTCTCACTGATCGCTAATACACGGATCATGAAAATGTTCTGCTATAAAAAATCCCAGCCGAAGCCGGGATTTTTTTATATTAAATTGGTCAATTAGTAAGGATAGTTAGGGAGAGGGCCGTTTGCTGGAATGGTGAGCCATTGTCCTGTTGCCAGGCGATTTGAACCGCCATCTGGTTGCGCATAGAAATACAAAGGTGCGGTAGGCAGATTAAGCATGGCGACTGAAGCATGTGCGGTTGCAGTTAAAGGCAAGCCATAAAGTGCATAGAAATCTTTAAGATCATAGCCCATGATTTTTGAACTGAGTACATAAATCAGGTCAGGGCGGCTCATGTTTTTCGCATTAAATGCACCTAGTCCCAGTTTATTCTTATCTGCTTGAGAAGCTTTACTTAAATCGATCTGGTTATATAAACGTTGTGCCGTATTCAGTAGGCGTATGAACTCAAATACACCCTGAAGATCAGGTCGCGATTTACCTTGATGTAAACGGGTATAGTTCATGGCCATCTGGATATGGAAGGCTTGCATCGATACATGATAGCCATCTTGCCATAAGCGTTTTTCCATGGCGGCACGTTGTACCTCACCTGACAGACCAAGACTCCGTGTATCCTTGATATTGGCATATAAGGTTGGGTGGCGGAAGTTGCTGCCATTACTGTCCTGAGCATATAGATGATATTTACGCATCATGCTTAGGCCTGCCAGAATGTTGTTATTACATTCCACTACGCAACCAATAGTTATTCCGGTTTCAGTAGAAGGGAATACCATGGTTAAGACATCCTGAACAGTATTATGTCCCAGTTCATGCACCCAGCCCCAACCGGTATCAAGTTGACCCATCTGATGGATTTCCTGAGCACAGGAAGCCACAGGTCGCAATCCAGCCCACAAAATGTTGAACACGGGGCACGATGAACTGTGCCGGTACAATCCCAGCCTAATTCATTACAACGCTGTGCCGTACTGCTATCCAGCGGCATGTTGTTATAACCGTTAGCAATGTGGTTACTGTCAAAGATTACGCCCTTAATCTGATCCACATAGGTACGTGCCGATCGATCACCAATGGCTTTTAAAGCATAGTCATTGGTCTGTTGAATTTCACCACCAACAAATTTAAAAGTGTTCCAGCCGAAGTTTCTACTTTGCAGGATGCTGGTGGCTTCGCTAATATCCGCTTCAGTGATCGTTTGAGTAAAATCATAATGCGCATATTTTGCTGCGCCTTTGATTTTTAAGGTCACCACCGAGCCTGCTTTGGCATTGCTGTAATTCAACATCAATGGTCCACCGAACGGGCTAATAAAGTCATTGCTTTGAGTGGCGTCTAATTTTACGGTGAAACTATTGGGACGGCGAGGACGTTTATAGCCGCCATCATCAAAGGGATTGCCCCAGGCACGTAAATAGCTGGTCTGGACTGAAAGCTGCGCACCCTGAGCATCAACAATCTCAATACTGACAGGTTTGCCCGGAATGCTGGCACGACCAATTGTGGTAATTCCACTGCCTTGTGGAATGGTCACGGTAATGGTTTCGGCTTGAGCACTGACAGCCATGTTTTGTGCAGAGGCTGGCATATAATCGCCGGCACCATTTGGATTCACCAATGTGGTTTTGCGTTTATAGTCCGTCCAGGAGTCGCTGGCATAGGTACGCATAAAAGTCAGAGCATCGCCATTTTTCGACAGTCCGCTGTAATTCACGCCTGGACGCCAGAGATCTGCCAATAACACCAAAGCTTTTAGAATCTGATTATTATTTTTTGCGCTAAATGCAGTAATGCCTTGTGCATTTAAATTTTGTAGATTGGTAGAAGCTTTATTGATGGTTTGAATCAACGGATTATTGGCATTTAAATCACCTAGACGTGCCGCACTTGGTGACTTGAAATATTCCAACATTTGGATCGTACTATCAATGTCATTCACTTTATTCCATTGATCTGTGATAGAACGTCCTGAAGACATGAGTAAAGTATCTTGGCCACGCCAGTAATTATTATTGGTTTCAATCTTCAATGCCGAAAAGATTTTTTCCATCGGTGTAGTGACGTTATAACCCATTGCCTGGAAATATATTGGCTTACCTGCCTCCAGATATTCCTGAATCAAGCTGGATTCAAAATTATTGGCGCCAATATTACTGCCTAAAATCATCAGGTCAGCATCTTTCCAGCAGGTATTGGTTTGATCCAGTACATTACATTGTAGAAAGGTAACTTTAACCCCTAAATGGTGGGCAAAATATTTTCTATCATGCTCAGGTTGGTTTGTGCCAGACCATTCACGGTAAGTTTTAGTTCTTGTTTAGGCTGTGCTTGTGTTTTCCCCGTCAATAGCCAGCGAAAACCATTGTTGAGCACGGGTGCAAAATCTACCACGTCAGGACTATTCGCTGAGATTCCCCCAAGCATATTCTGGCCAAAAGTCAGCGCACGGCCTTTACCGATTTGTGATGCGACTCCCAGACCACAGCCTTTATTTGCCTGCTGACTTAAATTCCAGCCGCAGGCTTGATCTGAAACTGCAATTGGCAAAGCTGCGCTTAAATCATAAGGATAAAGATTAATCGAAGCAGTTGGCGTAAATTGCAGTTGAGGTTGCAAAACTTTGCCATTCGAACTGGTATAGAGTGAGGTAATTAAACCCTTTTGCCATGTTTGTTGTTGCTTGGCGAGCTGCAAGGCCCAGTCTAACAATGTAGCGGAATCTTGCTGAATCAAAGGTCGGGCATCACCTGTACTCAATGCCTTATTAATCCGGGTGGTCGTTGGCGTTTGTGGATTTAAAGGTGGTGTACTGCCATCAGGTGTTTCTACAGGTGAGGGGGATGATTCCTCGTTATCAGATGGATTAGTTGTTGATGGTGGATTAACAGCAGAATCTGGTGTTTCTGCAGGAGAAGATGTTCCGCTACTGCCACCTCCACCACAGGCAATCAGACTCATCGATAGCGATAAGGCTAGTAAGGTTGTTCTCAACCTCAAATAATTTCTTTCCACAATTTTCCCCAAGGTATAACCAAAAAGACGACATTATTTTTAAAGTTGTCGTAAATATCAGATGAGAATTATAGAAGTAAGTGGCGATAAAATAGAACCAATATTTAATTTAAGTATATGTTTTTTAATGATAAATAATTATTAAAAATAATTTTAAATGTGATGCGGGTTGAGTTAATTTTTATTTGTTTTAATTAGGCCGCAGTTTAAAAATTGCCTCAATCCCAGCTGAAAATTCATGTTCTATCAGTTTTGACTTCGAACTTGAGTAGGGCCAGCGCAATTCTTTCTACATGTTGATAAGCAGGTTGCTCTAATTCTTCACCAAAAATATCCGGATCAATTTCCTCATAAGACCAGTCAATATTTTGATGCTGTTTCACTAAATCCTCCAGATGCTGTAAGAAGCGATTGCCGTCCTGACAAATAGTGACGCCAGTATATAAAAATAGACGTCCATCTGGACTGAGTCGCTGTAAACCCTGTTTGATAATCTTAAAAGACAATTCATTGCCATTCAGTTCATTGCCTCCATGACGGTATTGTCGTTGATCTGGATCAATTAAATAAGGAGGATTGGCAAAAATCAGATCGAACTGGCCTTCAAGACCAGAAAATAAATTACTCTGCACAGGATAAATCGTATCAAAATCTGAAAAATCAATATTAATCTGGCTATAGAGAAGGGCTTTCGGATTCAGATCTGCGACAAAGATTTCCTCATGATCTGGAAAATGTTTAGCTATATGAATTGCAGCAGCAGAAGTGCCACAGCATATTTCAGCCGCCCGTTTAAAAGAATTGGCCTGGCAAGATAAATACTGCTTTAAATGATAGGCAAAACGGTAAGTATCAGGACCAAAAAAAACAGCGTCCTGTTGGGTGGTGGGAAAGGCTGAGTGAATAAATAATTCGTCTTCGAGTGAAGCGACTCTGATCAGACTTTTATATGTATTATCCTGAACTTCCAAAAGCTGATGCTCTAATAATAATGAAAAAAGAACAGGATCAAGATCGGTAATTGTAAATTCCAGATTCCAGCCAAAGATATCCTGTAGGGTTTTATATTTATTTTTTTCGCTTCTTTTACGATCCAGAATCCGTTGATGGGAAAGTGGGGTAATGGCCGTAAACTGATATTGCTGCTGTTTTAAAAAGTCTAATAAAAAGTGCAGAGCTTGTTGCTGGCTGCTTTGGATTTCTAAAATCTGGTTCATTAGATGTGCTCTTCGGTTTATTCAGAATAAATGAAAAGGTGCATACACCTGTTTAATCTATACAAGATAATGACCAGAACAGCCATTCGCTATATTGATTCAATCAAAATGGATCAGCTCAATCTTCGCCCAAAATTTACTGTTGTTCGGTAAAAAACTGATGTGAATTGGTTTAATTTGTATAGTGGGATATTGAAGTTCAAATCCTTATAAAGAATGAATCACTTTTATTTTTATATGTTTTCTATAAAAAATGCCGACTGATCAAAATGATGGGTCGGCATAGACTGAATATAAATAGAAGTTTTAATTAGCAGCTTCTGGCAAATCAAACCAGATCACTTGTGCATCTTCAATTGCTTTAATCTCTGCGTCATCCATAAAGGCAATCGCACCACCAGCTTCAACTGTATATTCTGCAATTTGTACTGAGCCAGAAATCACATGTACATAATTGATATGCTGGGTAGCCTTAATATCTAGACTTTGACCTTGCTGGATCACGGCTGTTTTGACTTCAGCATTTTGACGAATGTGCATGGGTGCATTGTCATTTGGTCCACAAATTAAATGCCATTGATTTGGTTGTTCTTTTGCGTCCAGACGAATTTGCTGATAATTTGGCTGAGCATCATGTTCATTCGGAATGATCCAGATTTGCAGGAGATGCACCTGTTCATCGCCCTGGTTCATTTCACTATGACGTACACCGGTTCCAGCACTCATCAGTTGCCATTCACCTGCTGCAATACCGCCATGATTGCCCATACTGTCCTGATGAGTAATCGTGCCTTTCAATACACAGGTCAGGATTTCCATATTGTCATGCGGATGGGTACCAAAGCCCTGATGTGCATCAATCAGATCATCATTAATAACGCGTAATGCACTCACGCCCATATAGTTCGGATTGTACCAGTTGCCAAATGAGAAGCTGTGTTTAGACTCCAGCCAGCCCATTTTTACATGACCACGATTTTCACTTGGATGTAGAAAAGCTTTCATGAATTTATCTCACTTTAATTTTTAACTTGAGATCATCATAACGTTGTTTTAATTCTTAAAAAATTATAAACAGGCGACAGATCATTGCATTTTTGCAACGATATAAGAGAAAGCAGGTATAAAAAAGCCCACTCGTAAGCGGGCTTAGGTATTTAAATAAAGATTATTCAAGGAAACGGACAGTTACGCCTGATTTCACTTTACGGCCTAAATCATTCGCATCCCAGTTAGTCAGACGGATACAACCATGTGACGCAGTTTTAGAGATTGCAGATGGATTTGGCGTACCATGAATACCAAATGATTTTTTGCTTAAACCGATCCAGATATTACCTACAGGACCGTTTGGACCAGGTGGTAAAGAAAGTGGTTTCTTGTTGTTGCCTTGAACAAAGTTAGATGGTGAGTAGCTATACCATGGGTTTTTCGCTACGCCAGTCACTTTATAAGTTCCTGTTGGCGATGGAGTACTCGAACTGCCAATCGTTGCAGGGAAAGAAGCGATCATCTGGTTACGGCTATTGAACAGATAAAGCTGCTTAGCACCTTTATGCGCCACAATTAAATGAATATCTTCAGGCACTTCATTGCGGATATTGGCAACAATCAGCTTTTCCCCAGCTTTCTTAAAGGTAGCTTTTGGATTTAACTTTTTCAAAAAGTCTTCATCCATATGGAATTTTTCACCCAGCATTTCAGTTACGCGAGTGTAATACAGACCTTTCATTTTTGCCTGTAAGGCATAGTCAGAAGGAATAGACTCGGCATAAGGACCTTTCAGGTCTTCTTCAGTGATGGTGTATTCAACAAAAGCAGGCTTAGAACCCTGTTTAGCCAATAGGGCATCCCAAGTTTCCTGAGTCAACGTACCTGTTGGTTTAATGCCATTCATTTGCTGGAAAGATGCGATCGCTTTCAAGGTATTTTTACCGCTAGTACCGTCAATCGCACCTGGAGAAGCATGGGCATTATTCAACATGACATGCGCACGTGCATATACCGGAAATTGGCCTTTACCAATATCTTCATACCAGCTTGCATTATTAAGGCCGTCTAAAGTCCAAGATGCTTTCGCAGCAGCAGAATTTGTCGGTGCTTTAGTCGTGGTTAGAGCAGCACCGATATTGGCAGTCTGGTCTTCAGTATCTTGTAATACATCTAATGCTTCAGAAGCTTTCTTCAGATCTTGTTGTTCTTGAGCACTAATTCGAGTTTCTGCTTGTGCTGCCGAAGCTTCAGTCGCTAAAGGATCAATCGGATCCTGAACCGCAACATCAGTGACAACTTGGGGGTTTAATGGTTGTTCAGCATTAGACGCAGCGAAAACAGTACCTGCGAAAATGCAACCTAGACTCACAGCGAGCATTGTGCGAACGAACATGTAACTCAACCTTAAAAATATTTCGTTAACTATGTGAAAAAACACTATAAGTATTACAGAAAAAATGTGGAGATGCAGTAGTTCTTTTGTGTAGTTCCTCACATTTGATCACTTAACATGATCGGTTTTTAAAGTCATGAGAAGTTATTCAAAATGCAGCCATTTTGTTATGATGTGGGCAATATCAAAGATAGATAGGAAAGTGAATGACGACCTTAAAAAATGATCGTTTTCTGCGCGCATTGTTACGTGAACCTGTAGATACTACCCCTGTATGGATGATGCGTCAGGCAGGCCGTTATTTACCAGAATATCGAGAAACACGTGCCAAAGCAGGGGATTTCCTTTCTCTTTGCAAAAATACTGAATTTGCCTGTGAAGTGACTTTGCAGCCTTTACGCCGTTATGAGCTGGATGCGGCCATTTTATTTTCGGACATTCTGACTGTACCAGATGCTTTAGGTCTGGGTCTGTATTTTGAAGCAGGTGAAGGTCCGAAATTCCACAAAACTGTGCGGACTGAACAGGATGTGGCTAATTTACCCAAATTCAATGCCAAGTCTGACCTTGATTATGTAATGAATGCAGTATCGACCATTCGTTCCGCTTTGGGTGGGCAAGTACCATTGATCGGCTTCTCTGGCAGTCCGTGGACCTTGGCGACATATATGGTTGAAGGGGGTTCGAGCAAAGACTTCCGCTTCACTAAAAACATGATGTATGCACAGCCAGAGGTTCTGCATGCTTTATTAGAACGTTTAGCAGATGCTGTGACTGAATATCTGAATGCCCAGATTGATGCCGGTGCTCAGGCAGTACAGATCTTTGATAGCTGGGGCGGGGCACTTGCTCATCGTGAATATATTGAATTTTCACTCAATTATATGCAGAAAATTGTGGCAGGTTTGCAACGTGAAAAAGATGGCCGCAAGATTCCAGTGATTCTGTTTACCAAAGGTGGCGGTCAATGGCTGGAGCCTATGGTTGCGACCGGTGCAGATGCTTTTGGTCTGGACTGGACTACACCGCTCAATGTTGCGCGTCAGACTGTTGCAGGCCGTGCCGCACTACAAGGCAACCTGGATCCGGCAACTTTATATGGCACTCCAGACGCGATTGCTAAAGCAACCAAGTTGATGCTGGATGATGCCTATGCCAACGGTGAAAAAACCGGTTATGTAGCCAACTTAGGTCATGGCATTACCCAGTGGGTGGATCCAGCCAATCCTAAAGTATTTATTGATACCGTACATGAGTACAGCGCTAAATATCTTTAGGATGTAAACCTTGATCGACTTTTTTAAATCAGGGTTTGAATTTATCTATAAGGCAGCTTCGGCTGCCTTATTTGGGATTCTGCTCCTGCTTGCTTTTGCACAAACCGCATCAATGGGTAGTGAACTATTTTACGGTTTCTACCGCTATGACTATCTATTATTTTTCGCTTTACTGATTCAGGTGGTATTACTCTATACCAAACTGGAATCCTGGGCCGAAGCCAAAGTAATTGCCTTGTTCCATATCATGGCGATGGTCATGGAAATTTTCCTGACCCATCCGGCGATTGCATCCTGGCAATATCCACAACCTGCGATTTTTAAAATACTGACGGTGCCTTTATTTGCCGGCTTTATGTATTCGGCTGTCGGCAGTTTTTTTGCACGTTCCTTACGCTTATACCAAGTTTCATTTGAAAAATTGCCGCGCTTTAGCCATATGCTGGCTTTGGCAGTACTGTCCTACATCAACTTTATGAGTAAATTCTTCATTCCCGACTATCGTTTGCTGTTATTTGTCTGGAGTGTAGTGATGTTCTGGAAAACCAGAATTCGATTTCAGTTGAATCAGCATGCTTTTCAGCTGCCGATGTTACCTGTCCTGTTGATTTTGGCTTTCATTATCTGGGTGGCTGAGAACATCAGTACCTTTTATCAGATCTGGCTATATCCAAGCCAGGTAGAAAAATGGCACATGGTCGGTTGGGGTAAGCTCGGTTCCTGGTATTTACTTTTATTGCTCAGTCTGGTGCTGGTATTAAAGATTCTAGGACAGCGTAATTCTCAAGGTAACTGGAGTCTAAAAACCCGGTAAAACTATTCTGTTTATCTTTATGTAAATCAGACAGTTTTTTCATTGCGCCAAATTAGACTTCCCGCTACTCTCCTGAATGTGTAATGAAGATTACATCATTAGCGTAATAACAAAAGATGCATGAGAATAACCGGAGAATAAGTATGTTAAAAAAGATTATGCTCGCTGTGGTATTGGCAACGGGTTCTGGTATGGCGATGGCGGATAGAGATGTAGGTTGTGGTATTGGTAGCCAGGTATGGGCAGGCCAGTCAGGCATTATTCCTAAGCTGCTTGCAGGTACAACAAACGTCCTGTTTACTAACCAGTGGCTGGGTATTACTTTCGGTACTTTAGGATGTAGCCAGGGCGGTACAGTAACGGCTCAAGTCGTGACTTTTACCAATGAAAATGCTGAGGCATTGGCACGTGATATGGCCGTAGGTGAAGGTGAAAGCCTGAATGTACTGGCTGAACTGCTAAATATCAAGGCAGAAGACAAAGCACGTTTCTTCACTGTATCTAAGCAGAATTTCTCTGAAATCTATTCAGAAGAAAACCAGAATACTTTACAAGTGTTAAGTACTCTACAAACAGTCATGGCTAAAGATGAAGTATTAAAAGCTTATATCTAAGTATCGCTGTAAAAACCCTGCTGTCCTGGCAGGGTTTTCTTATAAATAAAAACTGAAAAGAACCGTTGACTGAATGAAATATGCTTTTTTGCTCCCAGCCTTGCTGTGGAGTCCCCTAAGTTTTGCATCCGAAATTTCTCCAGATATTCAAGCTTATCTAGAACAAGCCACACAAAAAAAATTGCACCAGACCGCGACCTGGCAGCGTTTGATGTATGTCAATGCTGAAGGAAAAAGTGAAGTCAGCTATGCTGGCTATTTTCTGGCAAAGCAGAGCAAGACAGACCTGCAACTTGAATTGGAGCAAAATATACAGGCATTGTTTGAGCCAGCAGAACCCAATCAGTCTGTACGATGTGAATTTCCGGCGCGTAGTCAGTGGTTAATGCAACAGCTGAATATTTCTGAACAGCAATTGCCTGAAGCGAGTTGCCCGGATTTTGAGCGCTGGATGAATGAAGTCAAGCCTTATCAAGCGACCCTGATTTATGCCACCGATTATATGGGTAATCCCAGCTCCATGTTTGGTCATACTTTGCTGCGTCTGGATCCCAAAGACCAGCAGCAACTGAATCTGGTTTCTTATGCGGTCAATTATGCTGCCACAGTTGACAGTAATGATAACTGGTCCTTTGCCTGGAAAGGGCTGACCGGACAATATCCGGGGGAATATTCCTTGATGCCGTATTACCGCAAAGTCAAGGAATATGGTGACTTTGAAAGCCGTGATTTATGGGAATATGAACTTAATTTAACACCTGAAGAAACCGGTTTTCTGGTGAAGCATCTCTGGGAAATGCAGCAGGTAAGTTTCCCTTATTATTTCATTAATGATAACTGTGCTTATCGTCTACTAGGGCTTTTTGATCTGGTGCGTCCTGAACTGAACTTGCAGCAGCAATTCGATACCGCCGCGATTCCGGTCGAAACTTTAAAAGTTGTGGAACAGCAGGGACTGATCAGGAAAAAGATTTACCGTCCGGCACTGGAAACTCAATTACTGGCTCAAGCCCGGCAACATGGCAAATCCTTGGCAAAAACTGCGCATCAGGTAGCGTATGCAGAAACCTCTGAAATGGAAACCATACTGCAAAATTATCCGGCTGAAGATCAGGCCAAGATTCTGGAAATGGCCTACGACCATTTATATCTGGATTTTCTTCGTCAAGAAGTTGATGAATCTTTTGCCCAGCCGCGCTTTCGCAAATTATTGGGCCTAAGAAGTCAGTTGGCGATAGACAAACAGCGTCAGCAGCCAGAGCGTCCAAAAATAGATCCGGTTCAAAGCCATCATGCCCGAAATATCGTTCTTGAAACTGGGCAAGTACAGGGTGAGACTTTTGTGCAGCTCGGTCATCGTCAGGCTTATCACGACCTCATGGATCCGCAAGGCGGGCTGCGTACAGGAACCCAATTATTATTCCTGGATGGTGCATTGCAATACCGTGATGACCGCGTGAAGCTGGAGCACCTGGATCTACTTACAGTGAATTCCTATAACCCGATCAATGCATTTAAAGCGCCGTTATCTTGGGGTTTTAGTTTGGGCTGGAAACAGGAAGCACTGGATCAGCATGGCCAGTTTAGTACCGAGCAGCAGCATGGCATAGCCAATTTTCAGGTTCAGGGGGGCTATAGCTGGGCAAATGAAGCACGTGAACATCTCTGTTATGTGCAGCTACAAAATCATGTGCAGGCCGGAAAGGCGCTAGACAAAGGATGGCGTATCGGTATGGGGCCAACGGTGGGTTGCCAGAATATCTGGACGAATCAGGTTAATAGTCTGGTACAGGTGGAATTGCCATACTGGGAAGACTCTCATCAGTGGCAGCTAAAGTTGAAAAGCCAGCTGCAATATGCATGGAATACACAAAATGCCATTCGGGCGGGCTGGGAATATCGGCAACAGGACTCGAAAGACTGGGAAAAATGGAGTCTGGGCTTAGTCCATTATTTCTGATTTGGCGAACATAACATCGAATATTGAGTAAATTAATTTTATAGATCAAATGACTTGTATTTGAATGTTTAAAATAAATTCATGTTCGGAGACTTCTACCGATATTATCAAAGATTGTATTCAGTAATTGGGTTAAAATGCCTGAATATTGTTGTATTTGTCACATAATATCACTGCGAATCGCAAAGTATCGGGAAAAGTTATATGAATAATGAGTGTATGGCTATGCTGGCGGAGCAGTGGGAGCAGATCTGTCAAAATTATTCATCAGATGATTTGCTACACGCATTTCAGTTTATTCAAGACCACTCTTTGGTACTGGTAGAAGAATTCTATAAAAATATGCTTCTGGAAGAAGAAGCATCTCAGTATTTTACTGATGAGCTGATTCAGCAGCGTTTACGCGATACTTTACATCAATGGCTTTCAGAAAGTTTTAGTGTAGCGCTGAATAAGCGTTATGCAGAGGCTGTGCAAAAACAGAATATCGTTGGACATGTGCATGCACGCGTCGGGATTCCATCCTGGCTGATTATGCGCGGTGTACGAGAAATTCAGCGCAAAATGTTTGAATTGCTGAGTTTAAATCCGCAGCCGAACATGCTTACTACCTGTAGTTATATTGTACAAATCATGGGATTTGCCACAGAAATTATGTGTCGTTCCTATGAGGCGAAATCCGTCCAGAATCAGGAAATGAAGCACAGTTACCGGGTATTTTCTGCAATGCAAGATGTCGCGGTACAAAAAGATAAACAGCGCAGTTCATTGCTGGATTGGGAAAATGAGCTGATGTTCAAGGTCTTTTCTGGAACTACAGGCATTAGACATCAAATGCTGTCCAAGTCAGAATTTGGCTTATGGTTTATTCATAAGGCGTCTTATGCCTTTACCGGTTCTGATCAGGTCGATTTAATTATCGAGCGAATTTATCAGATCGATACGCTGAATCAGGCAGTGCTGGAATGTACTGAAAAAGATCAGATGCTGAATCTGATTCAAAGTATTCGTGACTTAAACCGTGAAATACAGCACTTGGTCGATCAATTATTCCAGGTTGCAGATTACATCGAATCTGGAAATGACTCTCTAACCCAGTTATTGAATCGCCGTTATTTAAATACCATTATTTCACGTGAAATCAATTTCTCTCGTGATAACCAGACACCATTATCCTTGCTAGCGATTGATGCCGACTTCTTCAAAGCCATTAATGATAAATATGGTCATGCAGCCGGCGATCTGGCCTTAAAATTTATTGCTGATGCCCTACAGAAATACATTCAGGGCAGTGACTATGCGTTCCGTGTCGGTGGTGAGGAATTCCTGCTGCTGCTGGTGGATTCCGATGAAAGACGCGCGCTAAATATTGCTGAAAATATCCGTACATATGTAGAGCATGGCCTGATCAGTACGGCTCAAGGACAGCAATTTAGACTCACAGTTAGTATCGGCTGCGCGTTATTTGATGGTCATCCGGATTACCAAAGATTCCTGGATGCCGCAGATGCTGCACTGTATATGGCTAAAAATACAGGGCGTAACCGGGTCTATCTGGCGCAACCTTCTCAAATTCAGGGCGCACAAAAAGCGTCTGTCTAATTTAAAATTTGCTGCTGAATCGCAGCCTGAAATTGCTGTTTTTGCCGTACATATTCGGGATGGACTTTGGCTTTATCCCATTTTTGTTTAAATATTTTCGCTGCAGCAGCTTTAACCGGATCTTCAGAACTGCGCGGCAATTCCTCACGCCCATGCGCACCACTTAAACCCTTTTTATCATCTGGAACCGGACCATCGTATTTTTTGCCGCCTTTATGATTGGCATAACGTCGGGCGCGGGTATAACCCATTTGTAAAAACTTGCGTGCCATATCGGCCCCGACGAAATCTTCCTGTTTTAAATATTCTAGAAACAGGGCATAAATTTTTTCACTACTGGCTTGGGCTTTTTCCGCATCTGCAAAACGCCAGTGGGGCAGAATTTCCGACTTATAAGGTTCTACTAAAAGCACGCCTTGCTCACCGCGTCCAATCCGGTATAAGTCTGGACGTTTACGGAAATCAATTTTTTTAAAATCTAGACTATAGTCAAAACTATTTGAATGAACACGTGAAGGGCGTTTAGGCGGATCAGGCTGTTTTCTACTCATGGCTGTTTCCAGAATTTATACACTTGGATCATGCAGCCTTCTAAACAAAAGATCTGTATTTAAACATGGCAGGAAATGTAGTCAGGAAATTAATTATGCAGCATCAATTTGTTTATTTTTAAAACTAGGGAAGTTAAGTTAATGAGACAACTTTTTGAAAAGAATGTAGGGATAAAATTTTAAGAAATTGAATGAATACGTAGAAAAGTTAAGGAATTGATTGCAAAATTCCTTAACTGATGAAGATATTGAATTCGTACTTATCTTTTAACTTTCTACCACGACATAATATTTTTTAACGGCTTCAACCACTTCAAAAGTGCCAATAAAACCGGGTGGAATAATGCCGGCTTCACCTGCTTTGATTTCAACAAAGGATTGTCTTTGAGCATCATGTAAACGGACGATCCCTTCGATTACCTGAAAGAATTCCTGTTTATTCTCGGCAAATACGATATTCCACGCACCCACTTCACATTGCCAGATTCCGCAATCCATATTGGGATGTTGATAGGCACTCTGAGTCAGGCGTTTAGGATTGCCTTTAACCAGCCGGTCTGGCCGTGGATAATCGATACTTTCTTCAGCCTGGCCTAAACCTTGACCCGCAATCCAAATAGATGACATTTTCGTAACCTCACCGTGTAAAAAAGCCCCAATATCAATTGAGGCTTTCATGTATGAATCTATATTAATAACTTTCTGGTACAGCGCCTAAAAACTCACGGCGGACTTCTTTATCGGTTTTAAAGTCACCGATAAATGACACCGTACGCGTCGTCGATTCCTGTTTGCCAACACCACGCATCATCATACACATATGTGCTGAATCAATCATCACAGCCACACCACGTGCATTGGTGACTTCAGCAACCGCTTCTGCGATTTGCTGGGTCAGATTTTCCTGAATCTGCAAACGACGGGCAAACATTTCAGTAATTCGGGCAAATTTAGACAGCCCCAATACCTTGCCTTCAGGTAAATAGGCAATATGTACACGGCCATAAAATGGCAATAAATGGTGTTCGCAGAGTGAATAAAATTCGATATTTTTCACTAAAACCATTTCACGGTTATCTGATGGAAAAACCGCACTATTGGTCACTTCTTCCAGAGTCTGGCTATAACCTGAGGTTAAATACGAAAACGCTTTCGCAGCACGCACGGGCGTATCTTTGAGACCAGGGCGATTGAGATCTTCACCAACGGCAGTAAGAATGTTTGCGTAAGATTGCTGCATAGTCATATGACGTATTCACTTAAACTGAGAATGAACAAGGACGGCATTGTAGCAGAAATCTTTTACAATGCCTTATTTTGGGGGTAAATCCGCTTACTGTTTAAACTTTGGATTTTTTTCTGCACGTTTTAGCAAAACTAAAACTGCGCCAGTGCCACCCTGTTTTTCAGGCGCACTGACAAAGGCCAGAACATCACGGTGCTGACGTAACCAGCCGTTGACATAAGTTTTTAAAATCGCTTCCGGCCCTTTGCCATGTACGATCTTGATCACGTTCTGGTTTTCATCTTTGGCGATCTGGATAATCTGAAGCACAGCCTGACGTGCCTCTTCGACCGTACAACCATGCAGGTCGACAGCTTCGAACCAGCGCAGATTGCCTGCTTTTAAATCTTCAAAAACCTTATGCTGCAAGGTCGCAATGCGGTAGCTTAAGCTCGCCTGACTGCCAACCGGATTGAGCATGGCTTGAGTATCAGACAGGACGGTTTCATCGGTATGCATGGGGCCTTCGGCAGCAGCACGCTTGGCCAAAGTTTGCGCATCGACTTTTTTCTTGGGAGATTTTTCTATTTTCGCAATATTGCCGGCATCAATTTTTTGTACGCCTTGCATCTGCTTGCGAAATAGATCGAGGTCTTCCTCCTGTTCCTGCTCCGCTGTTTTCACGACAGGGGCAACAGGTTCAGCCTTAGGCTGAGGATGACTAATTTGCTTTTTAAGATCTTTGAGTAAATTGTACTGATCTTTAGAAAGCGAAGAATCGTGTTTGCTCATAATCTGGAAACGGGGGAGATACTGAATTTGGTAAATTATAGTCTTAAATGACTGAAAGGAGAAATGAATTGCACTAAATACAACATATCCCAAACCCAGCATTAATTTCTCAATAGTTTTCTAAGATTGTATAGCTTGATGAACTTTAAATAGAAAATAATTCATGAATATTCTCCTTTTATCATCTTAACAGTTGCCTCGATGGAACATCTCTCTTTAAATATAAATCAATCAAACCTGGAAAATAAAAAAATGAGTTATTCAGGCAGTTGTTTGTGTGGCGATGTCCAGTTCAAAGTAAATACGAATATTCAGGCCATGTATCATTGTCACTGCAGTTTATGTCGTAAACAGAGTGGTACGGCCGCGAATGCAGCAACTTTAGTTCATCAGCAATATTTTGAATGGACCTCAGAACAGACTTCAATTTCCTGCTATCAAAAAGAGACCGGATTTCGTTCTCATTTTTGTCAACACTGTGGCTCGCCTGTACCGAATCAGGTAGGTACAATTGCATTGATCTGGATTCCTTTAGGGCTTCTGGATCAAGCACCCAAAATTCAGCACAGACTGAGTTTTTGTCTGAACTCGAAGGTGGATTGGGCAGATGAAATCAAGGCGGATAAGTCCTATTCTGAACTGCCAGAATTTGAAAAATTAATCTCTTATTTTGATCATTCAACTCAGTATTAAATGAATTTGGTTAATAGAAATAAAAAAAGCCCCATGCTGAGATGGGGCTTTTTTTATACTTAATATTTTAAACCGATTCAGGCTCACCGAATAAATCACGGAAAGCATGATCTGGACGTGGCTGTTTCATGAAACTTTCACCGACCAGGAAGGCATGAATATCATGTTCCTGCATCATCGAAACATCAGCAGGGGTCGCAATACCGCTTTCAGTGACCAGCAGGCGTGAAGGATCCAGTAATTTTTTCAGACGTAGTGATGTATTCAGGTCGACATCAAAAGTTTTTAAATTACGGTTGTTCACACCCAGCAGACAACGATCAGGCAGTTTTAAAGCACGTCCTAATTCTTCTTCATCATGCACTTCAACCAGTACATCCAGATTATGCTCAAATGCGGTTTTAGACATTTCCTCTAACTGCTGATCAGACAGACAGGCCACGATCAGCAAGATACAGTCTGCATGTAGGGCACGCGCTTCAATCACGCCATAAGGATCGATCAGGAAGTCTTTACGCAACGCAGGCAAGTCACAGTGCGAACGGGCGATCTGAATATTTTCATCAGCACCCTGAAAAAAATCCACATCAGTCAGTACAGATAAACAGGCAGCGCCGGCATCCTGATATTGTGCCGCAATTTCTGCAGGATTGAAGTTTTCACGAATCACGCCTTTGGACGGAGAAGCCTTTTTAATTTCAGCGATTACACCCGGACGTTTAGACATTAAAGATTGAGCAAAACCACGTACAGGTGTCGCGCCTTGAGCTAACTCTTCTATATCCTTATAGCTTTTCTGCTTCAAACGAAGAGCGAACTCTTCTTTCTTTCGATCAACAATTTTACCCAAAATTGTATTTGCAATATCAACCATGATTCAAATTCCTGACCGTATTAAGCTTCATATTGTTTGATGGTTTTGGTGAATTCAGACAGCACGCTCATTTTTTCCAGTGCCTGGCCACCATAAATAATATCGTGTGCCAATGCAACACCTTGCTTATAGCTTGAAGTCAGGCCTGATACATAAATACCAGCACCGGCATTTAGGGCAATCATATTGGCAGCCTTATGACCGATCTCAGATTTCTTCTTGCCTAAGGCATCTTTAATCAGAGCCAGACTTTCTGCTGAACTTTCAATAATTAAGCCAGTTAAGGTTTGCGATTCAATGTCGACCTGTTCAGGAATGATTTCCCATTCAGTGATTTCACCGTTTTTCAGCTCAGCCACATGCGTCGAAGAAGCCAGACTGATTTCATCTAAGCCATCACGTGAATGTACGACCATGACATGTTCAGCACCGAGCTGTTTCATGACTTCTGCAATTGGGCGGCAAAGTTCATTGGAAAATACCCCGATGACCAAACGTTTTACGCCGGCCGGATTCGTAAGCGGGCCGAGCAGGTTGAAAATACTGCGAATACCCAGTTCTTTACGTGGACCAATCGCATATTTCATGGCTTTGTGATGATTCGGTGCGAACAGGAAGCCCACACCAATATCACGGATACAGCGTTCGGTTTGCTGCATATTCAAATCAAGATTAATGCCTGCCTGTTCCAGTAAATCTGAAGAGCCTGATTTGGTAGAAACACCACGGTTACCATGTTTGGCAATCGTTGCACCAGCTGCTGCAATTACAAAGGCTGAAGCGGTAGATACGTTAAACAGGTTTTGTCCATCACCGCCTGTACCGACGATATCCACCAGATGAGGGACATCACTGACATCAATTTTGGTTGCCAGTTCACGCATGACACGTGCTGCAGCAGTAATCTCGTCAATACTTTCGCCTTTCAGGCGTAGACCCATGAGCAGAGCACCGATCTGGGCATCGGTTGCTTCGCCAGACATAATGGTGCGCATCACGTCTTCCATTTGTTCCTGAGTCAGGTGAATGTTTTTAGTAATATTGCTTAAAGCTTGTTGAATATTCATGACTTGCGTTTTGCCCATTATGCGTAAATTTCAAGAAAGTTTTTAAAGATCTGATGACCATGCTGGCTCAGGATTGATTCCGGATGGAACTGCACGCCTTCAATCGGTAGTGTCTTATGTTTAATCCCCATGATTTCTTCCATAGAGCCATCTTCTTCATTGGTCCAGCAGGTCACTTCCAGGCATTCAGGTAAAGTGGCCTGATCAATCACCAGCGAGTGGTAACGCGTCGCAGAGAAAGGATTCGGTAGGTTGCTGAAAATACCTTTGTCGCTGTGATACATATCAGACAAACGCCCATGCATGACGCGTTTGGCACGAATAATATCGCCACCAAAAGCCTGACCAATACTTTGATGCCCCAAACAAACACCGAGCAGGGGAATCTTGCCGCCAAAATGCTGAATGGCAGGAATCGAAATTCCCGCTTCACTTGGCGAACATGGACCAGGACCAATCACCAGATACTTGGGTTGCCATCGCTCAATATCCTCCAATGTCACGGCATCATTGCGGACTACTTTTACTTCTTGATTTAGTTCGCCAAAATACTGGACGATGTTATAAGTAAAGGAGTCATAGTTGTCGATCATTAGAAGCATGAGCTTAACCTATTGAAATTATTGCACTTAACTGTGCTAAAGTGATCCAGATTGAGCTTTATCGGGACTTGTTGCAAGTCTAGGGAATACACGACTAAATCGTTGATTTCATTGTGTGAAAATAAAGCACGCCTCATCATAGCAAAAAATAGCCACATCGGGCGCAATAATTTTTCAATTTTCAGCCTGGTGATTAGCTCACAGCCTTTTAAATATTTTAAATGTGCGTATAAGTAATTAACTGACGAAAAGTAAGTTTAAATAAATATTGCAGTTATTATTTTTTTAAATTAAAAATAAATAGGTTTTAAATTATTAAAGTAATGATGCTGAAAAAAACATCATTTGAATAATAATGCATGGGATAAATCAAACAATAAGATCGACAATTTGAATAAAAGTGACTCAAAATAGTGATCTTTTTAAATACACAAACCTCCAGATACCACTTTGTAACTGATAAAAATTAACCAGAATTAAACGAAATTGAATATTTTTTAAACTAAATTAGCATAAAAACGCAAATCCTCACTGAAAAGTGCTCCTATTCTTACCTAATATGAAATCATCGCACTATTTAGGTGCGCTAAAAAAATACCTGTAACAAATCTTAGGAAGAATGCTTGAATATAGTGCATTTAGTTTAAGTCACAGTATAATAGCGACAAGGTATTTTTATCTTCCTATGTTTTCTTATAAAGATTTCAAGATTTTAGATATACTTTTAAAAGTTGGTACGCTAATTGCTTAATAGATACCAACTTCTAACACGCACTTTGCGAGTGCAACAAAAAACATCGGAGCAAAATGAGCATGGCGAACAAGGTCCTTCAACTCATACAAGAAAGTGGCGCGAAATGGGTCGATTTTCGCTTTACTGATACCAAGGGTAAAGAACAGCACGTTACTTATCCAGCAGACAGTATTGATGAAGATACGTTTGAAGACGGCAAAATGTTTGACGGTTCTTCAATCGCAGGTTGGAAAGGCATCGAAGCATCGGACATGATCTTACGTCCAGATGCAGAAACAGGTTTCATCGACCCGTTCTTTGCAGAGCCAACTGTTGTTGTGACTTGTGACGTTATCGAACCATCAACTGGTCAAGGTTATGAACGTGACCCACGTTCGATTGCTCGCCGTGCAGAAGAATACCTGAAATCTACAGGTATCGGTGATACTGCATTCTTCGGTCCAGAACCAGAATTCTTCGTATTTGACGAAGTGAAATGGGACATCGACATGTCTGGCGCGCGCCACACATTGATCGCTGAAGAAGCTGCTTGGTCTACTGGTAAAGATTACGAAGCAGGTAACTCAGGTCACCGTCCACGTGTTAAAGGTGGTTATTTCCCAGTTCCTCCTGTTGATTCTCATCAAGATATGCGTGCAGACATGTGTGCAAAAATTGAAGAAATCATGGGCCCAGGTCGTGTAGAAGTACATCACCACGAAGTTGCATCTTGCCAGTTAGAAATTGGTGTGAGCTTCAACACAATGGTTCGTAAAGCTGACGAAGTACAACAGTTTAAATATGCTGTTTGGAACGTTGCACACCAATACGCTAAAACTGCGACCTTTATGCCTAAACCAATGGTAGGCGATAACGGTTCAGGTATGCACGTTCATATGTCGATTTCTAAAGACGGCAAGAACCTGTTTGCTGGTGATGAATATGCAGGCCTTTCAGAAATGGCATTGTACTTCATCGGTGGTGTGATCAAGCATGCTCGTTCATTGAATGCGATCACTAACCCATCTACAAACTCATACAAACGTTTGGTACCTCACTTCGAAGCACCGATTATGCTTGCTTATTCAGCGCGTAACCGTTCAGCTTCTATCCGTATTCCTTACGTTTCTAGCCCTAAAGGCAAACGTATCGAAGCACGTTTCCCTGATCCAATGATGAACCCGTACCTAGGTTTCGCTGCATTGTTGATGGCGGGTATCGACGGTATCCAAAATAAGATTCACCCAGGTGAAGCTGCTGACAAGAACCTGTACGATCTTCCTCCTGAAGAAGAAGCGAAAATCCCTACAGTGGCACACAGCCTTGAAATGGCACTTGAATCTCTTAAAGAAGATCATGACTACCTGCTTAAAGGTGGCGTGTTTACTAAAGAAATGCTTGATGCTTACATCGAACTTAAGACTGAAGATGTACGTCGTCTAAACACGACTACTCACCCAGTTGAATTCGACATGTACTACAGCCTGTAATTCTGATCTGAATTTCACTGTAAAAAAGACCCGCCTTTGTGCGGGTTTTTTTGTATGATGCTGTTATTGATCAAAGATATGAAGTTATGGCACAACGTAAAAGACATACCGGCTTTTTTCCCTGGATTGATCCTCAGGATCATAGCAAAGGCTTTAAACTGAATTTTTCTGAAGTGACCTATGTAGAAGTCGCGCGTACACCTGAGGGTTATAAGCAGGTCGAGTTTGTGGCATTACGTCATCCTGAGCTGGCTCTGAACTATGACTATCCACAAAGTTTTTATCTCACCACAGATGGCATGATTTTGAAAAAGCTGCCAAGTGGAAAATATGAAGTCATTGCAAAGACAGATAATGCCTAATCGTGAAGTTGATAACGTTGTGAGTGTAAAATTTAAAAATCCACATGGACCGCATATACCCGCCGCGCTTCGAGAATGGCTGTATGCCTCAGGATCATTGACGCAGCAGTTAACAGATCTGGCCGGTGGACAGTTTCGGGTAGAACCACAGCAGGAACATTTTCAGCGTCTGGAATTTGTGGATGCGCGGTGGATGCAGATGCCACATCAGCATACGTCCTGGGTGCGGGAAAGTTATTTATATGGCTGTGAAGAGCAGCCATGGGTCAAAGCAAAAAGTATATTTCCGATATTAAGCTTGCAAAAACGTGCGCGGATTTTTCAGCATATTGGATCGAAGCCGATTGGCTGGCTATTATTCCAGCGGACCAATCCAAACTGTGAACGACGTGTGATTTATCTGGAAGAGGGTTGGACCCGTCAGAGCTGCTATACTTGGCATGGTTGTAAATTTATCGTACAAGAAACATTTTTACCGGCATTTGAACACTTTATACAAAATCAACAGGCTTAACTTGATATGGCAACTGCACAAGCAATTACCTGGCGTGAACGTCTGAGCACCTATTATTATCTTTGTCGTTTTGATAAGCCAATTGGCACAGAGCTGGTCTTTTGGCCAACCATGTGGGCGCTATGGGTCGCAGCAAAAGGAATCCCTGATCTCAGTATTCTAGTGCTGATGATTCTAGGTGTAATTTTTATGCGCGCAGCGGGCTGTGCCATTAATGACTTTGCCGACCGTAAAGTGGATGCGCATGTCGAGCGTACCAAAACCCGTCCCTTAGCCACCGGTATTATTAGTGCTAAAGAAGCAGTGATGGTCTTTCTGGTGCTCGTCGCAGCCAGTGCCTGCCTGTTATTTTTCCTGCCGATTGAAACCTTTTACTGGTCCTTTGGAGCCTTGTTTTTAGCGTTCATTTATCCGTTTATGAAACGCTATACCCATTTGCCGCAGGTATTTTTGGGAGCTGCATTTTCCTGGTCCATTCCGATGGCTTATACCGCTGTCGGGCAGACACCAGACCTAACCTGCTGGCTTCTCTATTTTGGCAATCTGGCTTGGACCGTGGCCTATGACACGCAATATGCGATTACCGATCGTGAGTATGATTTAAAGATTGGAGTAAAATCGACAGCCATTTTATTCGGTCAGCATGATATTCAGATCATTAGTACCTTACAGGTTCTAAGTCTGGTCTTGATTGGCACGGCATTATGGATTGAGGATTTGCTTGTTCCATTTGGCCTGATGGGGCTTCTAGCCGTCGCAATTGATTTTATTTATCAATGGTCAAAAACTCGAGATAAGGACCCGCAGCGCTGTTTCTGGGCTTTCCGTCATAACCGTTGGGTGGGGCTGATGATTTTTCTTGGAATCTTTGCCGCGCTTCTGTAACTGCACCTTGTCGATTCATAACAAAAGCATCCTATAAGGGTGCTTTTTTTTATGCTTAATTCAAGATTCTTCATGAAAATCATAAACAACAATAAGGGATTAGAATATGAATAATGTAGTGAAAAACGGTTTCAAAAAAACCTGTCTGGCACTGGTATGTTCCATGTCATTGTTTATGACTGCGTGTAATGACGATGATAATGATTCGTTCCGACCACAGGAAAGGGTATTTTTAAGTCAACAGTCTTATGATGAGGATACCTTGCCTGAAGCATCGGATATTCAAGTCATACGCTATAATATGCCAAACGTAAATGGTGAACGGGCTGAAGCGACAGCCATGGTGTTTTATCCAAATATACCTCAACCTCAAGACGGATGGAGGGTGGTGGTTTGGGAACATGGCACGGTGGGTAGCGGTGATTCATGTGCACCAAGTAATAACCAGCTGAATAATAATTTTAGAGGATTGGCCAGCAGCTTGCTTGCACAGGGATATGTGATTGTTGCACCCGATTATGAAGGATTAGGTACTCGGGGGATCCATCCTTATTTAAATTTAAAAAGTGCGGCACAATCGGCTATCTATGCAGTAAGAGCCTTTAAAGAACAACAAGGAAATCGATTTAATGGTGCCTGGGTCTCAGTGGGACAATCCCAGGGAGGACACGCATCACTTGCCACAGCCCAGTTTGCCGATGAAGATCCAAATTATAAGGCAGCAATTGCAGCAGCTCCGGCTTCAAGTCTGGGTTATATTATCAGTGAAGTAGCACCGCAAGCGCTTAATGCTTTGGTTGAGGCTGGACAAGATAATGCTGCGAAAGCGGTCTATGCAGAATTACTGGCATATGCGGCTTATGTGGCTGTAGGGATTAAAGCTTATGAACCAGGCTTTAACTATCGCAATATATTCTCAAGCCGTGCAGGGATTGTGGCTGAAAAGGCGGAAGGCACGACTGGAGAAAATGGACTTTGTTTAGGGCCATTGATTACTGAATATATGCAAGATATTGATGATTATCTGGTGAATAATCCGGAAAAAACGGTCGTGGACTATCCGGGATTAGTAGAAAACTTCCAGAATAATTCGTCGGTTGAAAAGTTCCTTGAGAACAATCAGCCTGCAACTGAAAAAATTAATGTTCCTGTGATGATCATTCAAGGTACTGCAGATATGGCTGTTCCGTATCCAGTAACAAATACTTTACAACAGGGCTTGAAAGATATGGGAACCACAGTGAATTTTGTAGAGGTAAAGAATGCTTCACATACCGAGGCCATTGTACAAAGCAGAACCCAGCTGCTGACCTTTATTAATACCTATATGCCTTCAGGTATTTCTGTCAATCCTTAATCCTAAAAGGAGCTTCGGCTCCTTTTTATTCCTTGTGATGCTAGGCCTTGAGCAATCATTTAAGTTTGTTATAGTGGCTTAAGATTATAGGTTATCAGTGTAGGCTCGTTATGTCGGAACAGACAAAACCCCGCAGTATCAAAAAATTGCTTATCTTTGGAACCTTGGCTTTGTGTGTTCCAATTTTTTTGGTGACCATGGCATTTCTGGCAGTTAATAGCGATGCGAAAAATCAGGAAAAATATAAACAGCAACAGGCTGACATGATTGCCCAGATTGAAGCACGCGAAGCGGCTGAAAAATCAAAGGCAGAGCAGGCGGCTCAAGCAACTCAAGCTGCTTCCGAAGCTGAAACAAATTCCTCTCATTAAACTATTTATCTCAAATCTCTTTGAAGCTGCCGGATCGTTGGAATTTCAGTGTAGCGGATGACTGTGTAGCCGGCAGCAATCAGCATCGCATCGCGTTCCGCATCTTCCTGTTCCTTGCCAATATGGCTAGGGTCATCCAGTTCTATAATCGCCACTACATTATATTCCCGGTCCATCACCACAAAATCGGTCACTTTACGGTTGAACTTGCTGCGCATTTTCATATTGTCATGTGTGATCAAAGCACTAAATGCGACCTGTGCCAGAATGTGATGATGCGGAAAAGCATCTTTCAGGCGAGTAAACATCTTGCTTTCGAAAGCTGTAATGACACGCTTGGGATAGAATTTCGTCTGGCGGGTAAACAGATGGGGGAAGAGCAGGCAAATTAAGGCAAAGCTTGCCAGACAGCCAATCACAAAGAATATAAACTGACTCAAATCAAATACGGATCATAAAAGAGAAAAGAATAAAAAAACCCACTTCGCAATGAGTGGGTTTTTCAGAATCTTGGCTCTCCCACCTGGGCTCGAACCAGGGACCTGCGGATTAACAGTCCGTCGCTCTACCGACTGAGCTATGGGAGAATAGATTGGCTCTCCAACCTGGGCTCGAACCAGGGACCTGCGGATTAACAGTCCGTCGCTCTACCGACTGAGCTATTGGAGAATCTGCAAGCGATTATAGAGAGATTTAAAAAGGGGTCAAGGCACTTTTATAAAAAAGCTAAAAAAACTGAATCAAGTGTTTTAAAAATAATCAAAAATGATTGTAGTTCAAAATGTTATGTTTATGTAAACCCAGATTAAGGGTAGAGGGGTTGTGTGATTATTCGCTGCCATGGTTGCAAGTCGCTAAAACTACAAACAGGACTCATATAAATATTTAATCCAAAATGCAGACATAAAAAAACCCACTTCATAATGAGTGGGTTTTTTCAGAATCTTGGCTCTCCCACCTGGGCTCGAACCAAGGACCTGCGGATTAACAGTCCGTCGCTCTACCGACTGAGCTATGGGAGAATAGATTGGCTCTCCAACCTGGGCTCGAACCAGGGACCTGCGGATTAACAGTCCGTCGCTCTACCGACTGAGCTATTGGAGAATCTGATGCGCATTTTAGGCAGGAAAACAAAGACCGTCAATCAATTCCTGTAAAGAAATGAATCATTTGCTTTTTTAATATGCATCTCAGACCTAAAAATAAAAAAATCACCCATGAAGGGTGATTTTTTTAAGCTGGAAATAAAAAATTATTTCTCAACACCAGCAGGTTGACCTGCATATTTCGCATTTGCGTAGTCCCAGTTCACCAGGCTTTCTAGGAAAGTAGAGATGTATTTAGGACGAGCGTTACGGTAGTCGATGTAGTAAGCGTGTTCCCAAACATCGATTGTCAACACAGCAATTTTACCGTGCGCCATTGGAGTGTCAGCATTTGAAGTTTTAAGGATAGACAGGTTGCCGTTTACTTCATCAGCAACTAACCAAGCCCAACCTGAACCGAACTGAGTTGCAGCAGCAGTTGCGAACTCTTCAGCAAATTTTTCGTAAGAACCGAAAGCTTCGTCAATTTTTGCAGCCAAAGCGCCAGTTGCTTTACCGCCACCGTTTTTAGTCAAGCAGTTCCAGTAGAATGTGTGGTTCCATACCTGCGCAGCGTTGTTAAATACACCTGCTTTAGATGAATCACCAGCAGTTGCTTTGATGATTTCTTCTAGCGTTTTGCCTTCAAGCTCAGTACCAGCGATCAGGTTGTTCAGGTTAACCACATAAGTATTGTGGTGTTTGTCGTGGTGGTATTCTAAAGTTTCTTTGCTGATGTGTGGAGCAAGAGCGTCGTAGTCGTATGGTAATGGTGGTAAAGTAATGGTTGTCATGTTTTCAATTCCTTGCATTTTGCTGGGTTTTGACAATAAGTGGCGTTATTGTAATAGATTCTTAGGCAAAAATGGGCACTGTGTATAAATAACAATACAGAATAAAGCCTGAAAATTTAAAGATAAAGCCACTCATCTACTTGCCAATCGAAATTAAATCGGATTGTTTAATTCGAAATAACTATACTCAATATTAAATTGTTCTGAAATAGCTTTAGCCAGACGTTGTACACCATATTTTTCAGTGGCGTGGTGGCCGCAGGCATAATAATGGACATCCAGTTCCTGAGCATCATAAAAAGTGCGTTCACTGACTTCGCCAGAAATATAAGCATCACAGTCTTGTGCTGCCGCTTTATGAATATAATCCTGTGCACCACCGGTACAGAAACCGACTTTTTGAATCAGGTTTTTTTCAGCAGGTAAATGTAACGCATCATAACCGAGTCTTTCTGAAACATAGGCTTTGAATCCTTCTGGCGTCATGGCCTGTTTTAAATAACCAATATTCCCAATTGGACGGCGCTCATTCGGATCAAGCTGTTCAAGGTTTTCCAGTTCCAGCAGGTCTGCAATCGCAGCATTATTTCCCAGAGTTGGATGGCTGTCTAAAGGCAGGTGATAACCAACAAGCGAAATATCATTTTGGATCAGGCTTTTAATTCGTTTACCACGCATCCCGGTAATCGGGTAGGCTTCACCTTTCCAGAAATAACCATGGTGAACCAGTAACAAATCAGCACCTTGTTCAATCGCAGCTTCGATAGCAGTTTGTGAGGCAGTAACCGCACATAAAATTTTATTGACTTCAGTGCGGCCTTCGATCTGTAAGCCATTCGGTGCATAGTCCTTAAATTCGGAAGATGCCAAAGTCTGATCGCACCAGCGGATAATATCGTTTAAATTCGCCATAAAATTCCTGTCAGTTTATAAACTTGCCAATTCTTATTTATTTGTCCAATTGTAACTAAAGCAGCACAAATCTCTGTGGATTTTTTTGTGTTTAGTTATGTATTTGGCATTACAATAGGATACAAATTACTTAGTCATCAACGAATTAAAATATTTTAGAGGATAGCAAAGTGCGCCGCACCTTTACATGGTTACCTTGGGTGTTACTGATTTTAGTCATTATCGGTTTTTTGGGGTGGCAGCAGCTGCAGAAACCTAAATCACCGATTGCGCCGGATGGCGTAAAAATGCCTGCTGAAAAAGTAGAACCGTTGATTGATACTTCGCGTTCTGGAGGGGTTGTCTCCTATAGTGCCGCCGTGAAAGTCGCAGCACCTGCGGTGGTGAATATCTTTACCACACAAAAAGTAAAACAGCAGGCGCACCCTTTACTGACTGATCCAGTCTTCCGTGAATTTTTCGGTGATCAGTTGCCAGACCAGTTTGGTCAGAGTCCAAATGAAAACAGTTTAGGTTCAGGTGTAATTGTACGTCCTGATGGTTATATCCTGACCAATAACCACGTGATTGCACAAGCAGACCAGATTGTGGTGGCTTTGCATGATGGACGCCGTGCCGAAGCCAAGGTCGTGGGTACAGACCCAGATACGGATTTGGCTGTAATCAAGATCGAACTTGAACAATTGCCAGTTTTGCCATTCAAGCTGAGTGGCAATGAAGTCGGTGATGTTGTTCTGGCTATTGGTAACCCGTTTGGTGTCGGTCAAACCGTGACTCAGGGGATTATTTCTGCGACAGGCCGTTCTGATCTGGGCATCAATACCTATGAAGACTTTATTCAGACAGATGCTGCAATTAACCCGGGTAACTCGGGTGGTGCATTGATTGATGTTGCTGGTAACCTGATCGGGGTAAATACAGCAATCTTCTCCCAAACAGGTGGCTCACTGGGGATTGGTTTTGCGATTCCCGCTAAAATCTGTCAGCAAGTGATGAATGCAATCCTGAAAGATGGCCGTGTCGTTCGTGGCTGGCTGGGTATCAGTCTGTTGCCGACAGAACGTAATGATGTATTACAACCTAAAGAATCAGGTGTAGTGGTCGCTGAAGTGCTGGAAAATGGACCTGCAGCAAAAGCTGGCATCCAGCGTGGTGATAAAATCATTAAGGTGAATAATGAAGTGATTACTTCTGCCTCACATCTGATTAATTTTGTCGCTTTACAGGCCCCAAACAGTACTGTTCAGATTGAAGTAGAACGCGCTGGAAAAACTATGACACTGGATGTGGTGATTAGTGAACGTAAAACGCAAAGCAGTTCTTCACAATATATTCCTTTACCAGGTCAGTAATTTTTTCTTCAGGAAAATCCCTCCATGTGAGGGATTTTTTATGCACGCTGTATTTACTATAGATACAAAACAAAAATATTTTATGTGAATTAAATCATTTAACTTCATTGAATAAAAATCAAAAAGGGTGAAGAACAATGAGTTTTATGACTGCGGATCAGGCCAAAATTTTATCGGATGTGGCCAATTTAAATATTGAAATGTATAAGCCTCGCTTGGCTCAACTGATTGAAGATAATGCCCGACTGGGCAATACCGCTGTGCTAACGGTATTTCCCAAACATTTGCCCTTGGAAGAAATTCGTGGTCTTTCGGCGGAGTTGACTGAGCTTGGTTATAACGTGCGCTTTGAGGTGCAGGAATTTTATTATAGCTTTAATGTTTACTGGCTATAATTTTATCAATTGTTCAAAAAAAATCCTGTTCAGGCATATATTTTGCTGCATTTACCTCATAACGAAACTATGAGAAATTTATGTCTTTATTTATTCATCCTGCAGCACAGGCAGATGCACCTTATGTGGTGCTTTCATCCGGACTGGGCGGGCATGCCAGTTTCTGGAATCCTCAAATTAGAGTTTTACAGCAGCATTTTCATGTAGTCACTTATGATCAGGAAGGCTGTCATTCAGATTCTGAACTCTTGCCCATGCCTTATTCGATCGACCATATGGCCTGCCAGATTCTGGATTTATTGATCAATGATGGTATTCGAGAGTTTTATTTTATCGGGCATGCATTGGGCGGACATATCGGCATGCAACTGGCGACCTATCAGGCTGAAAGAAAGTTTAAGCTGCTCAGTCTGACCATGTTAAATGCTTGGGGAGAGCTGGATGCTCATACTCAGAAATGTTTCGAGGCACGAACTTCCTTATTGGTGAATAGCGGGGCAGAGGCTTATGTGAGAGCACAGGCTTTATTTCTTTATCCGTCGCAGTGGATCTCAACCCATATTGATCAGTTAACTGAAGCAGAAAATAAGCAGCTTTTAGATTTTCCTCCAATTTCAAATGTTCTAGCACGCTTACAAGCTGTACAGGCCTTTAAACTGAACGAAGAGCATCAGCAAGCACTCAAAGATGTTCGTGTGCATCTGCTTGCTAATCAGGATGATTTTCTGGTGCCTTATCAACGGTCACAGCAATTACAACAATGCTTGCCGCATAGTCATCTCAGTTTGCTTGATACAGGTGCACATGCTTCCACCGTGACCGAGACAGATCAGGTCAATCAACGGATCCTTTCCTTCCTGATTTCCCCTTAGTTTGAAGATTTTTTAAAAGCCAGACCTCCTGTCTGGTTTTTTATTTTTTCTAATTAATCATTTTGTAGCGTTAGTATGGTTTTTACTTCGAATTGATGCATGAACTGCAAATGCACAAATTGCTACGAGTGCACTTGAATGAAACAGTATGTTCAAAATTGACTCATAGGTAAAAATGGTTATTTTACTAAAAATTCAAAAAATAAAATATTAAGTATTTGATAAATATTAACTAAATATAGTTGGCACACGATTTGCAATGTTTATCTTGTAAATAAAATTCCCGAAGTGGAATCAGAATTTTGAATAAGTGTTAAAAATAATGAGGTGTGAAAATGAAAATAGGTGTCTTCTGTCCAATCGGAAATAATGGCTGGTTACTCTCTGAAAATGCACCGCAGTACATGCCGACTTTTGAGTTAAATAAACAAATCGTACAGCGCGCTGAGCACTATGGTTTCGATTTCGCACTTTCTATGATCAAGCTGCGTGGCTTTGGCGGCAAGACTGAATTCTGGGAACATAACCTGGAAACGTTTACCCTGATGGCAGGTCTTGCGGCTGTCACCAGCAAAATTAAAATTTTCGCAACTGCCGCAACTCTGGTGATGCCACCCGCAATTGTCGCGCGGATGGCATCAACCATTGATTCGATTTCAAATGGCCGTTTTGGTCTGAATGTCGTGACCGGCTGGCAGCCACCTGAATATACCCAAATGGGCATGTGGCCAGGTAATGACTATTTTGGCAAACGCTATGAATATCTGTCTGAGTATGTACAGATTCTTCGTGAACTTTGGGCGACTGGTAAATCAGACTTTAAAGGCGAACATTTCCAGATGGAAGACTGCCGTGTGAGCCCACGTCCACAAGCGGATATGAAAATTATCTGTGCAGGTCAGTCTGATGCAGGTTTAGAGTTTTCTGCACAATATGCCGACTACAACTTCGTATTTGGTAAAGGCCTGAATACTCCAACAGCTTATGCAGAAATTAATGACCGCCTAAAAGAAAAAACAGATGTGACTGGCCGTGATGTACAGACTTATGTGCTGTTTATGGTGATTGCTGCTGAAACCGATGAAGAAGCGCAAGCAAAATGGCAGCACTATAACGATGGTGCTGATATGGAAGCGATTAACTGGCTGATGAATCAAGGCGGTAAAGATACGACTTCTGGTACAGATACCAATATCCGTCAAATGGCTTCTAGCGTATCTCCAGTGAATATAAATATGGGTACGCTGGTGGGTTCTTATGAAAATGTGGCACGAATGTTGGATGAAATTGGCGAGATCAAGGGTACCGAAGGGGTGCTGCTGACGTTTGATGATTTTATTCAAGGGGTTGAAGATTTCGGTCAAAAAATCCAGCCGCTGATGAAATGCCGTGAGCATATTGTGATTGCAGGTGAAGAGCCAGTTCTGGAGAAAAGTGCATGAGTGAATCAATGGTAAAAGCCGGTTTTACTGAAAAACTCGGCACAGGAAAAACCCTTAAAGCGGAACCAGAAGCGATCTGTCTTGCACCAGAACAGACAGCCTTGATTGTGATTGATATGCAGAATGCCTATACCTCTCAGGGTGGCTATCTGGATCTGGCGGGCTTTGATGTCTCAAAGACCAAGCCCGTGGTTGAAAATATTAAAAAGGCAGTTGATGCAGCGCATGCAGCAGGTATTCAGGTGATTTATTTCAAAAATGGCTGGGATGCGGAATATAAGGAAGCAGGTGGTACTGACTCTCCAAATTTCCATAAATCGAATGCCTTAAAGACTATGCGTAAACGTCCTGAATTACAAGGAAAATTGCTGGCTAAGGGTGGCTGGGATTTTGAATTGATTGATGAGTTAAAGCCACTGCCACAAGACCTGGTGATTGAAAAGCCACGTTATAGCGGTTTCTTTAATACCGCACTGGATAGCATGTTGCGTGTCCGAGGTATTCGCAATCTGGTCTTTGTCGGGATTGCCACCAACGTGTGTGTGGAATCGACGCTACGTGATGGTTTTTTCCTGGAGTATTTTGGTGTCGCACTTGCTGATGCTTGCCATCAGGCAGGTCCAGTCGAAGCGCATGAAGCCAGTCTGTATAACATCAAGACCTTCTTTGGCTGGGTGTCAGATACTGCAAATTTTGTAGAGACCTTTCAAAAAGAAAGTGAGTCACTAAAAGAAACTAAATTAGCTGTAAGCGCATAAAGAATTAAAGATCAGGATTAAGGAAAAAATACTATGCCTAAAGAAATCATTATTCCAGCAGGAACATCGAAACCATTAGCACCGTATGTACCGGCAACCAAGGCAGACAATATTGTATATGTGTCCGGTACATTAGCTTTTGATGAAAATAATAATGTGGTGCATGTTGGGGATGCCGCAGCACAGACCCGTCATATTCTAGAAACTATCAAGCGCGTGATTGAAGAAGCGGGCGGCAGCATGGATGACGTAACCTTTAATCATGTGTTTGTCAAAGACTGGGCAGATTATGCTGCGATTAATGCAGTTTATGCAGAGTATTTCCCGGGAGATAAGCCGGCACGGTATTGCGTACAGACAGGTTTGGTCAAACCTGATGCGCTGGTCGAAATTGCTTCGATTGCCCATATATAAGCCGATCCACCTGATTCAATCTCATTACTAGATGCCCCAGGTCTGAAACTGAACATTGACTTGGGGTAGGGAGAACAGCATGAATGCCAAACTATCTAAAATCATCTCAGAAACAGTTGCAGAAAATAATGCATTAAATAAGGTTTTGGCGACTAAGGCATCGGGTGACATTTTTACCCAGGTTGATCAGCAGATTTTCCGTCAGGGCATGTCCAATTTGGGGGCTGCGGTGAATGTGATTACCACGCAAGGCGATGCAGGAATGGCTGGATTTACCGCTTCGGCCGTATGCAGTGTGACGGATACACCACCAACGTTGCTGGTGTGTCTGAACCGTTCTGCGTCAGTCTATGAAACCTTTAAAAAGAATCAGGTGTTGTGTGTGAATACCTTGGCATCACATCAACAATATCTCTCCAATCTGTTTGGTGGAAAAACACCAATGGCAGAGCGTTTCAGTCAGGGGAACTGGAAAACCTTGGTGACCCAGTCACCTGTACTTGAGGATGCCTTAGTCAGTTTTGACTGCGAGGTGGTCCAATGTTTATCCGTAGGCAGTCATGACGTGCTGTTCTGTGAGGTGAAAGCCATGTGCCAGAGTCGAGGCAATGCGCTGATGTACTTCAACCGTTCTTACTGTGAGCCACACAAAATGTGCTAATTCAATTCAATCCTAATCAAGGAGGGGAAGCCGATGCAAGAAAAAGAAACGTGGTTTCCAAAATTCAAGCCTTACCAAGGCAATCTCGATACCACACCCGTGCAAACAGATGAATATCTGCCTGCTGGAAAAAGTATTATTCTCGGGTTACAGCATGTGTTTGCCATGTTTGGCGCAACCGTGCTGGCACCCTTATTAATGGGGTTTGATCCTAATCTCACGATTTTTATTACCGGGATTGGAACCATTTTATTTTTCCTGATCACGGGCGGTCGATTGCCTAGTTATCTGGGATCAAGCTTTGCCTTTATTGGTGCGGTCGTCGCAGTGACGGGTTATTCAGGGGTTGGAGCCAATCCAAATATAGGATTAGCCCTTGGCGGTACGATTGCTTGCGGTATTGTTTATGCCTTGATTGGTCTGCTGGTGATGAAAACTGGCACCAACTGGATTGAAAAACTGATGCCGCCAGTAGTGACAGGCGTGATCGTGATGATCATCGGTTTGAATCTGGCACCCGTGGCGATTAAGAGTGTTTCAGCGAATCAGTTTGATTCGTGGATGGCATTAATCACCATTATCTGTATCAGTGTGATTGCTGTGTTTACCCGAGGAATGGTACGCCGTCTATTATTGTTATTGGGCTTATTATCTTCCTACCTGATTTATTTCCTTTTCACCAATGTGATGGGCTTCGGACCTGCGATTGATTTTACCAAGGTCAGTGAAGCAGCATGGTTTGGTTTGCCAAATTTCCAGAGTCCGGTCTTTGAAATAAATGCCATGCTAATGATTGCACCAGTGGCAATTATCTTGGTTGCAGAAAATCTGGGACACTTTAAGGCAGTCTCTGCGATGACCGGTAAAAACCTGTCACCGTATATGGGACGCGGTTTCTTTGCTGATGGGGTGTGTACTTCATTGTCAGCTTCTGTCGGTGGTACAGGCATGACCACTTATGCCGAAAATATCGGTGTAATGGCAGTCACCAGAGTTTATGCAACCACTGTATTTGTCTTTGCTGGTATCTTCGCAATTTTACTCGGACTTTCGCCTAAATTTGGCGCAGTGATCAGTACCATTCCAGTGGCTTTATTGGGTGGTGCATCGATTGTCGTATTTGGTCTGATTACGGTGGCTGGTGCGAAAATTTGGGTAGATAACCGTGTTGATTTCACCAAGAACAGTACACTGATCATTGGTGCCGTGTGTCTGATCATGGGTACAGGGAACTATAGCTTGCAGATCGGTGGTTTTGATCTGGGTGGTATTGGTACCGCAACCTTAGCCGCAATTCTATTGAATCTATTCCTGAACCGTGGTGAAGATAAAGAATTACCAGCATCTGAATCAGCTGAAACCGTAACTGAGGTTGAGGCTAAGCCAGTCGCTTAAAATGAGGAGTATTTTTTGAGTCATTCAATTGCATTTTTAGGACTCGGGGCAATGGGCTGGCATATGGCCTCCCATTTGCCAAAATTTGGACATCAGGTTTGGGTCTGGAACCGCACTGAACAGAAAGCTGTAGCGCATGCCGAAACTTTTGCAACTCAAGCAGTGAGTATTGAGCAGGCGGTTCAGGCGGATTTTATTTTTTCCTGTTTGCCGACCAGTCAGGATGTGGAAGCATTGATTGCAGCCCATCCACCCAAACAAGGTGCAATCTGGATTGACTGTACCAGCGGGGTGCCAGAATCTGCCCAGAAACTGGCGAAGCTCCTGGAGAAACAAGGCAGTTTTTATCTGGATGCACCGGTTTCGGGTCAAACGATTGGGGCAGAACGTGGCACTTTAACCGTTATGGTCGGAGGCAATGAACAAGCCTTTGAGCAAGCTAAACCGATCATTGATGCCTTTGCTAGTTTAATTGAATATGTGGGAGAAAGTGGTTCGGGCTTTGCGGTGAAAGCCGTGAATAATACCTTAATGGCGACTCACTTATGGGCATTGGCTGAAGGACTGACTGTACTGAAAGGACAGGGCGTTGATTTAAGCAGTGCACTGAACTGTATTAATCATTCCAGTGGTAAAAGCAGCATGTCGGAAAATATCATGGCGCAGCGTGTACTGAACCGTGAATTTAACAAGACCTTTGCACTGGATCTATTGCAGAAAGATATTGGCATTGCTTTGAAGCTGGTACAACAACAGCAACTGGATTTATCGGTGATGTCTTTGGTTCAGCAAAAGTTTCAGCAAATAGCGAAATCTCAGGCCAGTCAATTAGATTTTTCCGCTGCGGTGCAAGGCTTGGAGCAACGTACTCAAATTGAATTAAGAGGATAAGTTTATTTTTAATTTTTTATTAAACAGAGAAACTATGATTCTTTAATTAAAGAACAATAGATTTATCGATTCAAAATTTAAAAAACCGGGAATTTTAATTCCCGGCTTTATTATTGCTAAGATGGCTAAATAGCCTAAGCAATTCTTAACTCTGCTGATTCGATTGATATTCTTGGATCACTTCAAGCGCTGCACGGAAGGCTTCCTGAGTAGCAGGGGCACCGCAGTAAGGCAGGCTATGCAGTAGCACTTCCTGAATTTCTTCAACTGTTGCACCATTATTCAAAGCGCCACGAACATGGCCTTTCAATTCAGTTGGGCTTTTTTGCGCGGTAAGAAAAGCAATGGTAATTAAAGAACGGTATTTACGTGGTAAAATCCCTTCACGTTGCCAGGTTGAACCCCAAGCATGTTCATTAATCCAGTCCTGCATCACATTGATGTAAATGCTAAATACCTTTTAATTATCAATATCTTATGTATTTTATTATAAATTACAGCACCTTAATTCAATAACTCGCTTGCTGATTAATAACGATTAATGCAGATTAACAAGTATTAAAGCTTATCGAATTACGCCATAATTTACGCCATCTGAAAAATACATTAAATGGCGTAAAAATGGGAACAATTACACAGCGCAAAAGCGTCAGCGGTGCTATCCGTTATCGTGCTGAAATACGCATTAAACGTGCTGGTCTACCAGAATACAAGGAAAGTAAAACTTTTGGGACCATGCGCACTGCATCAAACTGGCTCAACAAGCGCGAGCAGGAGATAGCAGACAATCCTGATATTTTGCTCGGTATCAATAATAAGTCAATGACGATTGCTGCTGCTATTGCAAAATATAAAGAAGAAGTGGGAGATGAATTTGGTCGCACAAAAAACAGGTCGCTTGATCTAATTGCAAAACTGCCTATTGCCAAGGTTTATCTAGAGCAAATCAATGCCACCCATGTTTCTGAACACGTAGCTCTACGAAAGAAAGGCTATAGCAAACTAGGTCTTGATCCTGTCTTGCCATCAACGATCTTAAATGAGCTTCAAAACATTAAATCCATCTTGACCCATGCATCCGTGATGTGGCGTATCAATGTTAATTTGAATGAATTTAACAATGCCTGTTTGCAACTCAGAAAGACACGGCAGATCAAGAAGTCAGACAAGCGAGATCGGCTGCTATCAAATGCTGAATTAAAAAACCTGTTGCTGCACTATCTTGATAAATGGGATCGTGGACGCACTGCATACCCGATGCACTTAATAGTTCTATTTGCTATTTTTTCATGCAGGCGACAAGCAGAGATAACCCGAATTCGATTAAGCGACTATGATAAAGAACATCAGTCTTGGATGGTTCGGGATTTAAAAAACCCTAATGGCTCAAAAGGAAACCATAAGTATTTTAACGTGCTTCCAGACTGCCAAAAGATCACTGAACTTTTAATGCGAGATGACACAAGAGCAAGAATGCTAAAGATGGGTGGTGATAGTGATTTACTTGTACCACTATCTGCCATTTCCATAGCATCTGAATTTAATCAGTCCTGCCATATTTTAGGCATGAGTGACTTTAGGTTTCACGATTTAAGGCATGAGGGAGCAACACGACTTGCTGAGAATGGATTGACTATTCCACAAATACAGCAAGTCACATTGCATGACACATGGAGCAGCCTTGAGCGATATGTGTCAGTAAAAAAGAGGGTGAATATTTTGCAATTGGACGACCTGCTACAGATCATTGGTGAAATGTAGCAAAGTCTTTTGATGCGCTTTGATGCTCCTTATCTAGTGCATCTGCCAAATCCCGCAAGTTCACGAAATATGGCGCTGTCCGGCTTTTCTGATCCAGCTTGAACACTGGAAAGGGGAACTTGTTTTCAGTCGCCATCTGATGCACAGTTGCTTTTTTTAGGGATGGGTAGTATTCATCCGCAATATCGAGCAACTTCACAACAACAGAGCGATGCTTTAAAAACAAGTAGTCATAAGTTGAAAACTGCAATGCTCCCATCACTTCACCTCCTACAAAACTACAAATTTGTGATGCTTTAAATTGATTGCTGTCATTTTTCTACAATGCTGGCAGCGTGTTCTGGAACGAGTTTTAAGTTCTTCCTCATCCTCTTTCAACTTTTCCCTAGCTTCCTGAATCCGATTTTGCAATCGAGCAAAATATTCAATACTGTCCTTAATCCACAAAACTGGATTAACTTTGGCTTCGCATTGCTTGCAAATCAATTCCATTGCTTTGGAGTCAATAGCCACCTGTATGTGCTGACACTTTTGAAAGTCACGTCTTGGAAAATTAATCACATCACTTTCAATATCAATTTCAAGATGCTCATGAGTGGGGTAGGTATAATTATTCACGACACTTCTCCCAAACTCTTCACCACGCCATACTGATCAAACTCCGCGATATATGACGACAGCATGTGGTAATACAGATCAGCATCATTACCAACCTCAAGAATCACGCCAGTACCATTGTTCACGCGCTGTCTTAAAGTTGCTTCCAGCTTGCGAACAAAATCACTGTGCAGGTGATGTGACTCACTCGCAATGTTGTATAAAGATCCGGTCTGACCTGCATCAAGCACCAAGTTAAAAGGCTTCTCTTTATACAGTTGATCAATAATGTAGTTGGCCACAGCAATGTTTGTTTGTTGAATTTCAGTCATTGGCTTGCTCCTGTGCCATTGGCGGTAATGGTAGCCAATGAGAGAAGTACACATTATTTGGGTCTTCACAACCATCAATATTCGCCACACTGACAAAGCCATAGTCATCATAAGCAAGAACTTGGCTGCCAGCTTTCGGCATGGCATTCTTAACCGAAATCCATTCCGGCACCGCTTGGGATTTGGCTGCTTGCCATGTGCACCAGCTTGAATTAATTTCATTCAGGGCTTCGCTATATTCCTCATCCCATTCAATTAGCTCATAAACATTTTCCAGTTCGTTATATTGAATATTCGGCAAATATTTGAAATCCACACCTTGTGAAAGCAGGTGTTTTTCATGAGCAATTTTTTCTTTCTGAATATCCATCCCGCCACCTTCTTTAATTTTCATGCTGCTCTCACTCCCTTGTAGCCACGTTTATCCAGAATCTCCAAAAGCACATCCTGAGCAACACGGGTTTTATTAATAAGTTGCTGTTCGCGTTTAGCATCACGTTCTTTAAAAATAGTGGTGATGCGTAGTTCTGGCGGAATATGGCCAACAATGTGCCAATCTTCCGGATCTTGTTTTTTGATTAAATGGCTCGGGGTATCCACCAAACCAAATACAAGGCCAGCATAGTTTCGATCCCATAGCAGCATGTAAGTATCGAGCTGCCACTCGTAAAGCTTTTTGTCACCTTCCTTTAAAATTAAAGGAAAAGTCTTTTTGGAATAAGAAGATTTAATATCAAGAATTAGATCCTCATCCTCTTCATTGATATCGCACTCACCAGTGAATAAATCGGTCTTTTTGCGCTCGTTATTTTTCACATAAAAATTGCCGGACACTTGGTTGTACAAGGCAATGGTCTGATCTTCCACAACTCGGCCTTTTTCAATTTCATAGGTGTCAAGTACTGGCTTCCAGTTCAAAAGGATCTGGCTTGCCAACTCATAAACATGAGTCAGCGCACCATCCGATAATGTGTCTTTTTCAGGGTAAGCCATTAACTTACCTACGCCTGATGCTCTAAACTGGATCATGTTCAAGCACCTCAGTTTGAGCGCGAACATAATTTTCTTGCTCAGGGGTAATGTTGTAATGAGCTTTTAATGCATCAAGAGAACCTTGGTTTGCTTTGATTTTCTTGATAGCGGTTTCAATTTGCTTTTCCGTAAGGGTGGGGCGAATATCCTCGATAGCCTTTGCTTCTTCCTGAATATGCTCAGTGCCACCCACTGTGATAATTTTTCCTTCCATTTCCTCTTTAGTGTACTCATCACCAATTTCTTCAGGGAAGGCTTTACGCAATGCACCAGCTTCAGCACACTTTGCCAACTGTCCGCGTTTACGCTTAGTCCACATTGAATTCAGACCACCATCCTTAACAGTGGCGCACGCTTCTTCGAAATATTCCGTATGTGAGAAGGCAACCTTTTCACCATGAATAATTCGAAATACAGTCACAGTGCAAAACTCTGGGACTGTATGTGTTGTATTTCCAAACTGGATCTGAACCATTGGGCCAAAAATAGGCGCATCAATACCAGCATAACTATTTGAGCGTGAGGCTGTAATTCGATGCTCGGCGATAGAGGGCATAATCACATCACGCCATTGCGATTGGCCTGTTTTTGCGTCTTTCACATTCATTGGAACGATGTGACAAGGCTTCTTCATAATGTCCAGATTACGAGCCTTGCAATATTCAACCGCCATTACGATTGATTCAGGCTTGGCGCCTGGAAAGATTGAGGATGTAAGGGCGGACCACATTGATTGATCAACATCATAATCTTTAAGAGATACGCCTAACTGGCTTTCAACTTGAGCTACTGCATTCATTACCAATCTCCCGCCATACTTTCAGCAATCCGTGTGTCTTGCTCATCTAATTTGTTTTCAAACATCTGTTCCGCGTACTCATTCACAAGACGCTGTAATTCTTTAATCTGCTCATCGTTAAGCGTAAATACCTGACCTTCCTCGGCTTCAAAGTTCCACACATCAAGTAAAGTCACAGGCGTATCTTTCACCACCAGCCAAGAATCAATATCCACTGGCTCTGCATATCGCATATCACCATTCGAGCTACGCATTTGCGTCATCGTGTGAGGTAATACAGGCATTGAACAATCAGCCGTTGCATGCAGGTTTTCACCAATCTGACGATACAAACCAAACGTCAGCACGTTATCTTCAATCGAAATATCAGAATCAACCTTGAAGCTCGGCAGGTCTGAAAAATACAAATCACGGGTAAAATCTTCATTCACCTTGCAGTCAATTACCTTGGTGCTATGACCATCACGGCACAGGAATAAAGACTGGTTGCCGATGTGGTTGATAGGACGCATTGCCGCACCACATCCACAGAATTGAGCGTAAGTGTTCATGCTGGCACCTCACTGCTTTTTAAGTGCTTATGAATGTTCTTGATAATTTTTGTCAGCCAGCTAAGTTCTGAGTTTTGCATCGTTCTTGAAAACAGCATTACCAAGTGGTCTGTCATTCCTTTTTCTACACAGTCAACCAGGTAGTCTTCTACACGTGGTGTATGGTGGCCTCCGCGGTATCCAGTCCAGGCTTTATCCCAACAACGGATAGTCACTTGTGATTTACACTCGCCATACCACACGATGAATACATCAATTGGATCCACGCCATCTTGAGCGGGAATGTGGTGAGTTCTGATTTCTTTGATTTCCATCACTTCACACCCCCAACAATCGCAGCATTAATCTTTTCAATTTCATAACGATCAACATAAGCATTAATCGTCTTGTCAAAATGGACTACGTTCAGAATGTCTAGAAACTCGACTGATCCATCATCCAGTGCATACTCGACATAGATGCTGTAATCGTCAGCTTTGACGGTAGCCAAACAGGTTTCATTGCAAGTACGTTTAAGCACTTCATATTTTTGAGCGGTGATAACCACTTGAGGATTATCATCAGCCACTTTGGCAGGCTGGAAAGCGTAAGCTACTGCTATCCCTGCGCTGATTGATGCTGCAATGAATGCAGACTTGAGAATATTGGATTTAGTTGTCATGACTGCCTCCAAATACTTGGCGAAGAGCAGCAACGACTTGTTTGATTTCTTCTTCGGTGCGCCATGCACCAAACGCAACCCTGTTTTCATCCGTTGTTTCGCAATCGTTGTTGTCCCAGTCGTAACAAATCTTCCTATTGCTATCTATGTAGTAATATTTATCACCATCTTCCGGCTTAAAAGGCGCAGGAACCTCAATTTCATTTATTTTGATGGTGCGGGGTTTTAGGCGGAACTTAATGGTTTCGCCATTACGATTCAAACCACTAAGAAAGCACTCAAGGTTAAATAGTTCTTTTCTGGAGATATCCAACCAATGATCACCAGCCCAAGAATCTGATCTTTTTTGTACAGATTCACCATTCGCCAAGGCAATCAGCGCTTCTTTCCCGCTAATCAACTTGCCTTCATCAACTTTTGTATTCATAATTTCTTTACTCACTGAGAGAGAGTGGGTCACGCTCCAGGTAGTTGTCGTAGGCTACGCTGGGGCTTTTTGTTGTCTGTGAGATAAATATAAGAAAACTTAGTTTTAGTGTCAAGCGGAAATATAAGAAATGTTAGTTTTATTTTTAGAAAACTTATTTTTTTGTTTTAATAGACAAAAGAAAACCCATCACAGGGATGGGTTGTTTGGAGTTTGTTATGACTGAAAATCAGCGCAAAAAGCTTGAACGTCTACTATGGTTCGTTGTTGGTTTTAATTTTCTCACCCTTGTTTGTGTGGCTATCAACACTTCGGGTATCCTTAAAGGCTAAGTCATAAAGAGTTTCTGCGGCTGGAATGGCGGTTAGGATCAATGTGATTATCAGCAAGAAGAATGTGGGCTTTACTGTCCAGTCAGGTTTCGATGATTCTCTTATCTGCCTAATCAAAATTTCATTACTAATAAGCTGCACAGTTCTATCCAGCATATGACCATCATGACCTTCGTTGCTCAAAAGCTTAAGAAGTTCCTCATCTGAAAGGCTCTTAATTTCCTTCAGTGATAAACTCAAAGTATTTAGATTAGGCAGCTTTACAACTTTTGTCTCCATTCCATCACTCAGTTTCAAGTCACTCGCATGATGGTGCATCGAAGCCTTATGAACTTCACTTAGCTTACTGAAATCAGTAGGCTGGCTGTTATCCTTATCTAATTGCTCACTAAGCTTTTTTGCCAACTCAAGGGTTAATGGGCCAAGGTTTTTCACACCCTTATTTTTCTCATCTTCTTTTTTCAATTATCACCCCTATAAAACACCCAAGCCGCATATAGCGGCTTTTATTTTTAATTCTTGCGCGGTTTTTTCTTAGCTCGATAAACGTAGCGAATACAATCCACTACCTCGCCAACAAACTCGCAATTTTCATCAAGCGGAATGATATTTGGTTTAAATTCAGGGTTAATTGCCTGAAGGTATTTGCTGCCATCTGGCTCAATCACCAGGCGCTTAAAGGTCGCGTCATCAAACTTTCTAACAACAACGATGTCACCTGAGTTCATATCGCAAAACGGTAGTGTCGGATCTACAAGAATGTAATCACCTTCATGGAATTCTGGGTAGTTACTCAAGCCTTGAACTTTCAGGTAAAAGCATTTTTCACAATCACCATCTGGAATTGGCAGCCACTCTTCCACCTGGGACATGTCAACAGATTCGACATTGGTCATCGTACCTGCTTGAACCCATGACAAGACAGGGGCCATGCGTGGTGCCACAGGAACCACATTAGACTGCTCTTTTTGCGTGGCGCTAGGATCACCCTTGCCAGTCAGTATGTATTCAGTCGTTACCCCAAAATGATTTGCCATTGCTTCTAATGATCCCGCTTTAGGCAAATAACTATCTTTTTCCCACTCAGTTACAGCGGGCGAACTCACTCCAGCAATCTTTGCTAATTGCACTTGAGTTAATTTTTTCGAACGTCTAAGCGCACGTATGCGCTGACCAATAGTTGTTTTTTCCATATAAGTAATCTTACATATTGCTTTTATAAGTTTTCTTTGATTAAATACTAAGAAATCTTACTTTATTGAGTAAATACCAATGACCAAACAAGAAGCATACAAGTTGCTTGGGGTTAATGGCGTTGAACTAGCGGGCTTGCTAGGAATTGAACCTTCTGCTGTTTACCAGTGGCCTAACAACAAAATCCCATTAGCACGTGAATACCAAATTCGAGATTTAGCTGCTGGCAAGCAGCCAATCAAACACAGCAAAGAAGTTGCATAGGTGAATTTATGAGTCTTGAAAAGAAATCTACACATGTTCGCTTGTCTCCTGAAATCCATGAGCGGGCAAAACTACTTGCCGAAATTAAGGGTAAAGACCTTGCTCAATACCTGGCGTATCTCCTAGAGAAGGAAATCGTCGGTGAGTGGCATGTACTTAATTTACAAGCAAAATCTTTCGAGCGCTTGGGATTAGGAGCTTTAGTAAGGGATTTAAGTACCGACATCAGCTTCGGTGAGGGATCGGAAGGGATTCACGGGGATTTAGGCAAAGAAAAAGCCTGATGTACTAGATCAGGCTTTTTCAGTTGTTCACTAACGTCAAGGAAAGTAAACATGACTAGTTTAGCACGAAATTTTAGAGAAAAAATGCTTATTCAAAAGATTCAACTTTTGGAGAAAGCGCTTAAAGCAAATCTTAAAAACCCAAGTCTGGATAATGCTTGTTTGGTTGCCAAGGCTCGCCATGAGTTATTTGTATTTGCACGAGGTGAGGCATGAACAAGGCAGTTCCAATTATCAAATTGATAGAAGCCATGAATGAACAACCGATTGCCTTCAACAAGCATTACGTTTTTCTGGGGTGCGGTATTAATGGTGCGCTCATGTTATCCCAGTTGGTGTATTGGACTTCGCGCACAAAGGATACTGATGGCTGGATCTATAAGGATCACCACGAATGGACCTCGGAAACTGGATTAACCAGAAAAGAACAGCACACAGCACGAAAAGCACTTAAGGATTTAGGCTTTATTTCCGAGAAGAAACGTGGTGTACCACCTCGAGTTTACTTCCGTGTTGAGCGCGAAAATCTTTATAAAGCACTCATTGAATACTCTGAAACCCTTACAGGCTCTCAATTGTGCCATACGGAACAATTGAATGTGCCAAATGGAACAATTGAATGTGCCGTTGGGAACAATCAAATGTGCGCTACGGAACAATCAAATGTGCCAAAAGGGGCATCTAATTCAGAGAATACAACAGAGAATACTACAGATATTAATTTAGGCGCATCCGCACCTGAACAACCTAAAAAATTCTCTGCTAAAAAATTCATGATGGAAAACGGTGTATCTGAAAAAACAGCTCAAGAGTTTATTGATCTGAAAAACAAGAAACGTAAAACCATCACCGACCGTTCTCTAAAAATCATCTTCAACCAGGCGATTGAAGCCAAGCTTTCAAACGAACGTGTATTCCAGATTATCGTTTTACGCGGATGGGAGTCGTTCAAAGCTGCATGGAACTGGGCCGAGACTAATGCTGAGATTGAGCAGTTAGAAAATCCACAGTCAACACCAAACCCTCAAAACTATCAAGCTGACATGGGGGATTGGTAATGATTGATATTCATAACAACTCCATCGAGCAATGTGTACTTGCTGCACTGATGACCGTTCAGAACTCACTTGAAACCGTGATGAACGACCTGGATGAAAGCTGCTTCTTCGCAAACCGTCACCAGGAGATCTACAAGGCCATTACTGACCTAGCTAACGAGAACAAACCGTACGACGTGGTTTTCGTCGAACAGAAGCTGAATGAGAAAAATTCACTGGTTGGTGTAAGTCCATCTGAATACCTGATGACGTTGATGGCAGATGCACCGTCGAGTTTCTACAACCTGGAATCCTATGTTGCTGAACTCAACAAGCTGAAAGCGCATCGTGAAGTTGAAAAGATGGGCCGAAGCATTCAGGAAGTGGCAAGAGACTTAACCGTACCTGATGTGCATAACGCTGCTGAAAATATCCTGAACAAGGCGACCACCAACGAAAAATTGGAGAAGTCTAGTTTCACGTTTGAGGAAGCATTAAAACGCGCTGGTGATCAACTGATTCAGAAGGCAGAGGCAAAAGCCAATAAGCAGTACACAGGGGTTAAGTTCAACCTGCCTCATTTGGACAACGTAGTGGGCACCATTCAGCGCGGCCATTTTTGTGTGATCGGTGGTAGACCTGGATCAGGAAAGTCCACTCTGGCGCAAATGGTGGCGATTCAAACCGCTATGCAGTTCAAGGAAGCGGTACTGGTTGTATCTGCCGAGATGGATGTAGAGACATTCACGAATCGCTGTATCTCAGCACTCACCCAGATCCCATACGACAACATCCACAATGCCGATCTGTACGACGGGATGATTCAGGAATTTGCAGGCGCTCAGGATCGTTTTAGCAAGCTGCCAATTCATATTGAAGATAAGCAGAAGCCAACCATTGCAGAGATTCATTCTTATGCACGTAAGGCCAAGCGCAACTATAAAAAATTGGGCTGCATCATTATCGACTACCTGCAACTGGTACGTGACCCAACCAAGAAAGACCGCTATCAGGAAGTGAGTTCAATCAGTCGTGATCTAAAAGCTATGGCGAAGGAATTCGATTGCCCTGTAATCGCCCTGGCACAGCTCAACCGTGAGTCTGAAAAAGGTAAACGTCCAAAGGCATCTGATCTGAAAGAGTCTGGTCAGATTGAGCAGGACGCGGATCAGATTTTATTAGCCCATCCAATTGTGAACAGTGATGACGAAATGCCGAGCGGTATTACGGAAATCATTATCGCTAAAAACCGTCATGGCAAAAAAGGTGTAGTTCGGGTGATGGATCGTTTGGATATTTGTCGCTTTGCATCGGTACGAGTAGAGGAAAGCGCAGGGGGTGGGGTGTGAAGATTTTAATTGCTTGTGAATATTCAGGCCGTGTCCGTGATGCTTTTGCCGCACTTGGTCATGACGCTATGAGTTGCGATCTACTGCCAACAGAAGCACCTGGTAATCACTACCAAGGTGATGTTCGTGATGTGCTGGGTGAGCAGTGGGATTTGTTAATCGCACATCCTGAATGCACGTACCTGACCAACGCTGGCGTGTGCCACTTGCATACAGATCCGAAGCGCTGGCCAAAGCTGTTTGATGCCGCTGAGTTTTTCAAACTGTTTCTGAACGCTGAGCATATCCCGATGCGAGCAATCGAAAACCCGATTATGCACGGATATGCAAAAATCTTAATTGGTGGGGTGAAACAAAGCCAGGTTGTTCAGCCTTGGATGTTTGGACACATGGAGCAGAAGGCTACCTGTTTATGGTTGAAAGGACTGGAGCCTCTAAAGCCGACAAATATCGTTAAGGAGGAGATGATGCTTTTGCCAAAAAATCAGCGTGAAAGATTGCATTACTTATCACCAGGTCCTGACCGATGGAAAGAGCGCAGCCGGACTTATCAAGGAATTGCTGATGCCATGGCTATGCAGTGGGGTGGTGATGTGCGCCAAGGTGAGCAGGAAGATTTATTCGGAGGTGCGGCATGAGTATTTATCAAAAAACAAATCGAATCTGAAAAATTAAATAACGATGTTGAAGCTTGGCTGACTAAAAACCAAATCACTCAGTTGCCAATGGGTTTCACAAAGTTTCCTGATGGGAATATTCCAAAAGAACGTGCAAAGGTGGTAGCTCCTGAATCTGAACGTAATGCAAAAATTGAAGCTACTAACACAGAAGCTCGCCAGGCAAGAGAGGTTACAAAACGCCAGCAACGTGCTGAAGCTAAACAGCGCAAGCAAGAGGAACGAAAAAGACGTGAGCGCGAACTTGAGTCGGCTAAACAGCAACGTGCTTTAGAGCGTGAGAAAAAGGCCGAGCAAATCAAAAAAGAGCGTCAAAAAAGCGTAGCTCTTAAAAAAGCTGAAAAGGAGGCGGAAAAGCAGGATCGACAATTACGCCTTCAGAAACAAAAAACACTGCTTGAAGGATTTAAAGCGAGAGCGCGTTTTGGTGACACAAACAAACTAGCAAAACAGTTTGGTGTGGCATGGAACCGAATTCATGATGCAATTATCGGTAGATATGCGCTGACATGGGAAAGGATCCATGAGCTAGAAGAAATTATTAAAAACTTCGAATACGCGGATGGGCCGGCGCTTATGGCAATGGATAAAAAATCATTTATCCGCATTCATAACATGGCTCGTAAAAAAGACGCTGTGCAACGAGGCGAAAGAACATTCCTGGCTTACTGCATCAAAGAAGAAAAAGAAACCTGTTTTGGAATCTACAACTCAGGAACGACTTATTGCATAAGTTGTAGAAGCGCAAAGGTGAAGCAGTACAACAATCAAAAATTATCCAATAACCGAATGCTGGCAAATGACGCACGTATCCGTGGAGAGAAACGTTTTTATGGTGAATGCAAAAAGCATGGGCCGGTTGAGTACGTAGTTCATGCAAAAGTGCATCGCTGCACAAAATGCGAGTCTGATAGAGCCAAGAAGTCATACGGACCAATCACGGAAAAATGGAAACGTATAAATCGCAACCTGGAAGCAATGAAACAAGCTATGGAAAGAGGTGAAACGCATTTTGAGGGCGAGTGCGAGAAGCATGGGATGGCACTTCATAAGCGAGTGATGTCACATGGAGCTTATGGAACTAAGTGTGTTCTTTGCAAGCGTGAAGCAAACCGGGCTTATCACAAACGCAAGCGTGAACAGGCTCAAAAGATTGGGGAGTAGGCAGCATGACAGGATTCACAGAATTAAGAGACCAGATCAACCGGACGACCGATTTACAGGAAAAGGAACTACTTCAGCAGCAGTTTGAAATGATGCACCAGGCGGCAGATGAAGAAAGTAAGCAGTTTGAAGATTTGATTCGGGGTGATTGGAGTGATTGGGATGAGTGAGCAGGGTCAAAAGTTTGACAAAAATAAGCCGCGTATGTCGCTGCTTCCAAAAGGCGCTCTAAATGCCGTAATTCGCGTTCTAGAGTTTGGAGCTAATAAGTATCAGGTAGACAACTGGAAGCATGTGCCTGACGCTAAGGTGCGATATTACGATGCAATGCAACGCCACATAGACGCTTGGTGGCATGGTGAGCAGAAAGACCCTGAAACAGGAGAGCATCATTTAGCTCATGCGATTTGCTGCGGGATGTTCCTGTGGTGGTTTGATGAAGAAGCCCTGCGAGGTGCCAATGACTGACCTGATTATCGGCATTGATCCAGACTTGGAAAAATCAGGAGTGGCTGTCTTAGGGCAGTCACTGGAACTTAAAAATTTAACCTTTGCTCAAACTGTAGAGTTATTTCGAAGCCACCAGGATGAAATCAAGAAAGTCGTCATTGAGGCAGGTTGGTTGAATAAAAAATCAAACTTCCGTTTCGGTCACTCTAAGAGCGCAGGAGAGAAGATTGCCAAGAATGTAGGGGAGAACCACGCAACAGGCAAATTGCTTGCAGAGATGGCAAAAGAATGCGGTTTAGCGGTGGTATTGGTTAAGCCGACACGCACAAAGTTGAAGGCAGAGGATTTTAATCGAATTACAGGTTGGCAGGGCAGAACGAATCAGGAACAACGGGATGCTGCGATGTTGATCATAGGTATGAAGTAAGGGGTGATGGGATGAATGCGATGGTGAAGGCAGAAGTGATGGATTGGGATCGTTTTAGTATTGAAGATTGGCTTAAGCAGTATGGGGCATACATCCAAACTTGCCGGATGCGTGGTGGTTCAGCTCCAAATGACCTAGGTATAAATCAAATATATTGGCTTGTTTGTGAGTCAATTGGCGAAGTTAAAAGAAAAGACCAGGCTATTTGCGTGATTGATGATTACGAGGCTGAGCAAGTCAGAAAACTAATCTATGATGTAAAAACGTCCGAGAGAATTTGTAAAACAGCTAAAGTTGCAGTGTCATTATTTATTGAGAAGCATGTGCGAGGTTTAAGCTTAAGCCAGATGGAGTCTGAATTTATTCTGTCCAGAAGCTCGATAAACAACATGGTATATGCAGGAAAATTCTATCTATCAGGACATGATAAAAGATTGAAAATTGAATAGAAATTAAGCATTTATGGTATAATAAACAAGCGAGCCGAAAGGGTACTGGAAATACCAATTCGGCTCTAATCACACTGTTAGGATGAGTAACAATATGACTGAGCGCAATAATACTTGCGTAGCTTCAGCTATGCAACGTCGTCACCAAAATTTTATGAAACTTTTAGAATTAACCTATGAAGATTTTGATTATGACTTCTCACAGGTTAGGTTCGACAAGGATGTTGATTCACTGGTAAGGATTCGCTGCCCTAGGCATGGGTGGATAAATACAAAGGCTAAAAAACTATTAGCTGGTAGAGGTTGTGTATCTTGCAATACAGAAAGTCTAATGGATCAGGGCGCAATGATTTACATTATAAGATGCTTTGATAGTCAGGAAGAATTTTACAAAATTGGCATAACAACCAAATCTATAGAGCAGAGATTTATTTTCCCAGCTTTAATGCCTTATGAATACGAGGTGCTGAGCCTTCAAAATGGGGATAGAAAGAAACTTTATAAGTTTGAAGCCTTGTTATTGAGGTTGTTAAAAAAATACAAATACAAACCAAAGAAATCTTTTACAGGTCAAACCGAGTGTTTTAGCAATATTGAGCCAATACGGAAAAAATTTAATATATTTGATGTGTTTGGTATTGACTCGTTTAAACGCGCAGTATAGGATTTCTGATATAGTGCGCTTGAGTAGTCGGGTACACTAGCGATTAAAGCTCATCGAAAGGTGGGCTTTTGATTTTATTGGGATGTGATTTTCTGCATAGGGCATGGGTTCATCATGCGGTCACATCACCGATACAATCAAATCTCAGGGCGACTGAGCTTAACATCTGCACAGCTTGGACTGTGCTGCTCATCTAGGACTCAATAGGGTGGTTAGTTTGATCTATTGGGTGTGCAACTATTCGCACGTTGCGGTTGTATCAATAACACCAAATGCTCACTTTTGGGCGGAAACATAAGCGAGTCACTTTTGGCTTGGCTGTGGGTGTTTAATAGCCCTCCCTTTTGGTTGGGCTTTTTTGTTGCCTGTAAAAAGACAATTACCCTACTGGAGTGCTGACCAGTGGAACATGCCATCGAGTAAACTTCCTTCGGGAATCTAGACTAGGGAGTAGCGTCCCGACCTAAAGAGGATTGAAAGCAAGTAAAGCAAAAGTTATCGAAAAGGCATATGAGTTTGCCGAAAAGATTATTACTGAAAACGAATACATAATTAAGCACACAACTAATGCTGAAGTTGGTGCCAGAGCCGCGGATCGGATTGATCTAGCCAAGTCTTTCAAACTTCTTTTGTCAGAAACACATGAATATCTAATAAAGCTTGAAAATTATGGTAATGATGATTATCGTGGTTAAACACCACATCACGAGACTAACGTGAAAGGCATTTAGTTCTACTATTGTCTTTAGTCTTGAGTTGCAAAGCCTGTCATTAACTTGATGGGCTTTTTTATTTGGAGTAGGAAATGTCAAACGAAAAACAGATTGAACAAGAAATTAAAGACAAGGGTCTTAATGCACCACGCTTAACGCCTGATCTTATTGATAGCGTTATTGTTGATAAATATTTCTTCACAGCTGCAAATGCACAATGGGGTGCTGACCCAAATACAACAGCCTTGATTGGGATGCATGAGCAACTAGAGACATTAACTTTCTGCGTTTTGATTTTAAAGAATGGTTTTACGGTTACTGGCGAGTCTGCTTGTGCAAGTCCTGAAAACTTTGACCCTGAAATTGGTCGAAAGATTGCTTATGAAAATGCTCGCAACAAAATTTGGATGCTTGAAGGCTATTTGTTGAAAGAAAAGCTATATCAAGCGCAATAACTCAAAGGAGGATAGGAAATGCAAAAAGCCGTGTTTCCTATCCAGAGTCATGCTGACATCACCAAAGCCATTAACTACATGCACACCAACTACACTCAAGCGATTAATGAGGGTAAGCCGTTAAGGGTGGTGATTGATCAGAAGGCAGAGCAAAGATCGGTAGCTCAAAACAGACTGTTCTATATGTGGATGAGTGAGCTACAAAGAAAGACAGGACAAAGTGAAGACTCACTTAAGTTCTTTTTTAAGAAAAAGTTCCTCGCAAAAATTTATGTTCGAGACATTCAGGATATGGCTGAAAAGTATGAGTCAATCCGGTATTTAAAATCTGTATTAGATCGCATGGATGATGGCGACCCTGAGAAAGCAAAAGGAATGGCTCACTACGAAAACATCGTAACCATGTTCATTCTTCGCTATGTGAGTACAACGCTTGCCAATGTGAAGCAGTTCACCGAATTTCTAAACAACATACACGACTATGCCACGGTTAGATTGAATGTCTATTTAACCATTCCAGATGACTTGAAGTGGTGTTATCAGGAGTAGGTTAATGACATGCCAAGGCTGTGAAGCAAGACGCAAATGGATGAAAGAACAATATGAGCGATCTAAAGAACGAATGCGGTTGTGTATCGAACGACTTACTTCTAAAGCTGCTCGAACAGAACAGTCAGTTAATAAACCAAGTGGCCCAAGTCATCCAGATCAACAATGAACAGAATGCTCAGATTAATGAGCTGCTGATTCAGTTGGAAGGTGGTGAGGAAGATGAGAAGCCTAAGTCACAGTATTTGGATGGGTAAGGTATGACATCAATCATAAGTAGAGCTGAGGCTGATAATCGTCAGACAGAGTTAAGAGATATGGTCAATACAAACGAAATACTAAAAGTGGTTGCTATTGAGGTCCCGAAAGGTGGCGTATGCCAAGGAACCAAGGTTAAGTTAAGCAACGGTCAATACCTCACTGGCATTCAATCTATTACCCTTCGAGGTGATACAGAGTCACAGCTGTGGTCACTAAGTCTTGATATGGTTCCTGACTTTATGGGTCAGCAAACGCTTGAGGCTGTACTGGCTAATGTCGAGGTGGTAAAGCGTCAGAGCAGGCCAAACCTAATACACAACATTGAGAATCAGATAATTGATCTTCAGAGCAAACTAGAATGGCTGAAGGGATTGGATAATGAAACTACCAAGGCTGCAAAGCAAACTACAGGCGATGACACCGAAGGCACCGAGACGTGAAGTAATTCAGACAGGTTTCCGTAATCAATTCCAGAAACTTTATAACCATGACTGGAGAAAGGCCAGAGCAAAGTTCCTTCAAGCCAATCCGTTATGTACGTATTGTGAGAACAGATTTGGTCGAGTAACTGAAGCAACTGTGGTCGATCATATTATCCCGCATAAGGGAGATAAGACACTGTTCTGGGATGAGAAGAATTGGCAGCCGTTATGCAAATATTGCCATGATTCAATTAAGGCAAAAGAAGAAATAAAACAAGGATATATGTAGTTTTGTGGTATAATTATTAGACAAAACAAAGCCCCTCACTACTGGTAATAGTAAGAGGCTTCTAATCACATTGTTATTCGAGGTAACAACATGACTGCGGACAATTCTGCACTACTTTCATTTGTCAGTAAAGATAAAACAAATTCGTATGAACAGCCAGAATGGAAGGTGCCAAAGCCTTGTGTAATTTGTGGTGAGTTATTCTTGCCATATCAAAAGAGATCTGTGGTTTGCTCACAAGATTGTAGGTTGGTTCATGTGGCTAATAACAATAGAGCAAGATGGCAACCAAAAGATCACCCAGAAACAAACTGCATTATATGCAACACAACATTCAAGCCAAGACAGAAGAATGGTAAGTATTGTTCTACTTCCTGTAGCAATAAGAGATTAAGAACTGTTGTTGTTGATTGTTTGGCATGTAAGAGGGTGGTTAGGCGGAATGCTCATGGCAGTCGTGACGCAAAGCAGTATTGCTCGAAGCAGTGCGCTGTCGATCACAAGGTTGCAATAAACGAAGAGATTCGCGCATTAAGACGTATAGCTGAGAACAATAAACCAAAGGCCGTTGTTAATACCTGTGTTCTCAATGAGATTCGAGCCATTAAAAGAATAGCGCGAGCAGCAAGAGTATCAAAGTCTTGTAAGCATTGCGGTGAGATTGTTTATTCTAAGTATTTACTGTTGCATCCAAACTGCAGAAAGGAATACGAAAAGACTATTAGGCTTGCTTATAGGCAGAAGTACAAGCATACAGAGGTTTATAAGGCCAACAAGAAGGCGTGGCGCAATAAACGTAAAGCCCTAGAGCGTGGTGCAAAAGTTGCTGAAAATGTTAATCCTGATTTTATTTTAGAGCGTGATAAGTATCGTTGTTATATCTGTGGAATCAAAACACCAAAGAAACTACGAGGCACTTTTGAGGACAACGCTCCAGAGGTGGACCACATCATTCCACTAAGTAAAGGTGGTTTGCATGTTGAATCAAATTTGAGATGTGCTTGCAGAAAATGCAATGGATTAAAGAGTGATCGAGTTTATCAACTAATTTAGTGATAACCATCGGGGGCTTGTTGGTCTTCAACACCCCTTGAATTAAATTATCGCGGCCAATCTCACTTATAAAAAAATTTCCCATTTCAGCAAAAGTTAAAGCGAAAAGTTAAAGGTTAACCAATGGCACTAAGCGAAAAAATGAAAAAGTTTGCTCAGGCCGTTGTTGACGGCTTAAGCAACAAAGAAGCTGCAATTTCAGCAGGTTATGCAGAAAAGACAGCATCACAGGCAGGCTCTAAATTAAGAAAAGATCCTGAAATTATTGTCCATATCGAAAAGTTAAAGGCTGATAAAGAAGGCCGAAGTTTAACCCCTGAGAAACCGAAAGTTAAAACAGCTAATACCTATGAAAATGACAACCCTTTGGGTGATGAGGATTATGCAAAAGATGATCCACTTCAATTCCTGATCGATGTTATGAACAAGAGTGACGATATGTTTATGCGATTCAATGCAGCTAAAGCTGCTCTGCCTTATGTGCATGGCAAAGTTGCAGACAAAGGAAAGAAAGAATCTCAGGCAGATGATGCCAAGGCCGCTGCAACCGGCGGTGGTAAATACGCTACTCGATCAGCAAGAAAAGCAAATTACAGTTAGGTTGAAATATGACATCACTCAATTGGTCCACAGCGTGTCCCGATTGGGATGAAAAAATTAAAAAAGGGCAGTCACTCATGCCATGCAAGCCATTATTCCCGGAAGAAGCGGAAATGGCTTTGGATGTGTTTAAGAGTCTGATTGTGACTGATGTGATTGGCCAGCCAACTATGGGTGAGATTACCCGGCCTTGGGTATTTGAATTCGTGGCCTCAATCTTTGGTGCTTATAGTGAAGATGAGAGTCGGCGCTTAATCCGTGAATTCTTCCTATTGATCCCGAAGAAAAACTCTAAATCAACACTGGCTGCATTCATTATGTTGACAGCCTTGATTATGAATGACCGCGGATCTGCTGAGTTGATTATCCTTGCGCCCACGAAAGAGGTTGCAGACAACAGTTTTATTCCAATCAGGGATGCGATTAAAGCAGATGAAGAATTAAGTGCATTGCTTAATATCTCTGAGCACACTAAAACCATCACACACCGATCAACCAACGCCACTCTTAAGGTGGTTGCTGCTGAATCAAATACGGTAGGTGGTAAAAAGGCTTCATGGATTCTGATTGACGAGTTGCACTTGTTTCAAAAGAACGCAGGTGCGGCCAGTATGTTTCGTGAAGCGACTGGTGGTCTGGCATCACGCCCAGAAGGCTGCATTATCTACCTGACCACTCAAGCCAATGAGCAGCCATGCGGTGTATTTAAGCAAAAATTAGACTATGCCCGAGATGTTCGGGATGGGATTAAGCAGAATAATAAGTTTCTGCCTCTGATTTATGAGTTTCCAAAGCAGATGATTGAGGATGGGGAGCACCTTAAAAAAGAGAACTTCCATATCCCAAACCCAAACTATGGCACATCAGTTGATCCGGTTCAGCTTGAAGATGATTTTGAGCAGTCGCGCGATGGTGAGGAATCGGACTTTCGGGATTTTCTAGCCAAGCGGCTTAATGTTGAGATTGGTATTAATCTTCGCGCCAACCGTTGGGCAGGTGCTGAATATTGGCTGCAACAATCTAAAAAATTCACCTTGGACAAACTGATTGAGCAATCAGATGTCATTACATGTGGTATCGATGGTGGCGGTCTGGATGATTTGCTTGGGTTCGCTGTACTTGGTCGCCATAACAAAAGCCGTAAATGGTGGCTCTGGAATCACGCTTGGTGCAATAAAACCGCAGTCGAGCGACGTAAAGAGAACGCGCCAAAGTACGCTGATTATGAGAAGGAAAAAAGCCTGACCATTGTTGAGCGTATCGGCGATGACATTGACCAGTTGGCGGCCATTGCAAAGAAATGCTTCGACTCTGGCAAGCTCGATAAGATTGGCCTTGATCCACTTGGTCTAGGTGGTCTACTGGATGGCTTACTTGATGCTGGCATTCCTGAAGATAAGCTTATTGCGGTCCAGCAGGGCTTTAAGTTGATGGGCTATATCCTCACTACTGAACGAAAACTAGCTGAAGGGAATCTTTACCATGCCGGACAGGGTTTAATGACTTGGTGTGTTGGTAATGCACGTTCAGTCGTGAAGGGTAACGGCATGATGATCAGCAAACAGGAATCAGGTGTTGGGAAGATTGACCCATTGATTGCCACGTTTAACGCTGTGGCACTTATGAGCCTGGCACCGGAAGTTAATAACTATGACATTGACGGATATTTAGAGGACATCGTGATAGCATGAGCGACTTACAAGACACGGGATTCTGGTCTCGCTTCTGGTCACGATTGACTGGAAAAACTCAATTAAAGAAAGGGGATACTTCCTATCCGGTAGATAGCTACATGTCTTCTGGTGGTGCAGTGGTCAGTCCCGAAACCTCTCTGAAGTTATCGGCAGTTTGGGCATGTGTAAAACTACGCGCTGAAACTATTTCAACATTGCCACTTCACTTGTACGACACTGATAAAAAGATTGCTAAAGACCACGAACTGTATCGAATCTTGCATGATTCACCCAATGCAGACATGTGCGCCAGTGAATTTTGGCAGATTCAGTCAGCGTGTCTGGATTTATGGGGTAATGCGTACAGTTATATTGCTCGCCGCAATAATCGCAGTGTTATTTCTTTAGAACCATTGTTTCCTAGTGAAATGGTTAAAAAGCGACTGAAAGATGGAAGCTTTGAATACCATTACACGGAAAATGGCAAAGTTAAGATCTATACCGATGATGAAATTCTGCATTTTAAGGGATTTACCTTGGATGGATATGTGGGGTTGTCGGCAATTCAATTCTTTGCTCAGACGATTGGCATGCAGTTTGATGCTAATAATCAGGCGCAGGACTGGTTCAAAAACGGACTAAAGGTCGGCGGATTTCTTGAAACTGGTGAGAGAACCTTAACTGATGAGCAGCGTTTAAAAATGCGCAAAGGCTTGGCTAGTTTTAGCCTTCCTGAAAACGCTGGGAAGTACATGATTCTTGAGGCGGGCATGAAAGTAGCCAGCGCTTCAAATATTCGTATTAATCCGGTTGATGCTCAACTTCTTGAAAGTCGTTATTTCGGCATTGAGGAAATTTGTCGGGCCTTTGGCGTTCCACCTCAATTAATTGGCCACACAAACAAGGCTAGCTCATGGGCATCGAGCCTTGAGCAAACCAATCAGGGATTCCTTACTTATTCACTGAATCCGCAACTGGTCCGCTATGAGCAGACAATCGCTCGGAAGTTATTATTGCCACAAGACAAATACAAATATCGACCTAAGTTTGCGGTTGATGGTCTATTGCGTGCAAATAACACAGCCAGAGCCGAATTCTACGTGAAGATGACTCAGAATGGCTTATATACCCGTAATGAAGTGCGAGAGCTTGAGGATATGCCAAGAGCTGACGATCCAACCGCAGACAAGTTAATGGTTCAGATGCAAATGGTTCCGTTGGGCACCGAAAAAGGTGAGACAAATGAATAGAAAAAGTTTTAATTTAAATATTAAAGCCGTCCAAGAGGACGGTTTTTTTTCGGGCTATGGTGCGGTTTTTGGGAATCTGGACTGGTACAACGACATTATTTTGCCAGGTGCTTTCAAGAATACGCTAGCTAAATGGACTGAAAAAGGGAAATTCCCACCAGTTCTCTGGAACCACAGCTCCAATGAGCCAATTGGGGTCTATACCAAGCTGGTAGAGGATGAAAGAGGCTTGTATGTCGAAGGCAAACTATTGGTCGATGATGTCCCAAAAGCCAAATCAACACACGCTCTTTTAAAGGCTGGTGCAATCGATGGCCTAAGTATTGGTTATCGCACAGTTAAGTCTAGCTACAACGAAAACACAGATATCCGTGAACTGATTGAACTGGATCTGGGTGAAATCTCCATTGTCACCACACCGGCCAATGAAAAAAGCACAGTGATTTCTGTGAAATCCAAGTTAGAAGAAGGCGAATTGCCATCTTTACCAGAATTCGAAAAGTTCCTGAGAGAGTCAGGCTTTTCAAAATCGCAAGCCACTGCAATCGCTGGCAAGGGTTTGCGCCATCTTTTGAGCGAGTCTGAAGATGAAAAGTTCCAAGCGAAATCAATTTCAAATGCTCTTAATATTTTAAAAGGAAGTCAAAATGACTGATCAAAATTTAGAACAACTCGCTCAAGAGTTTAAAAAACAAGTCGATGAAGTTAAAGGCATTGCCGAAGACTTCAAAGGCAAGCGTGAACATGGCGACAAAATTGCCGAAGGTGCTAAACAGGCAGCGGATGAAGCGATTACCAAGCTGAATGAGTTAAAAGCTCGCGTGGATGAAGTTGAGCAGAAAGCTGCCCGTCGTCCGCATGAAGGCAATGAAGAGGTTAAATCTCTTGGCCGTCAATTTGTGGAATCTGATCAGTTTAAATCACTGGTTGGTTCAGCTGGACAGCGCGGTAAAGCAAACCTTGAAATTAAAGCCACTATCACATCAGCAGTAACTGATGCTGCTGGCTCGGCTGGTGATCTGGTTCAGACTACCCGCATTCCAGGCATTATTGCACCGCCTGATCGCAAGCTCACAATCCGTGACCTGTTGATGCAGGGCCGCATGGATGGTAACGCGCTTGAGTATGTTCAGGAAACTGGCTTTGTGAATGCTGCTGATATGGTGGCTGAAGGTGCTAAAAAACCTCAATCAGATATTAAGTTCGATCTTAAATCGACTACTGCAAAAGTTATCGCTCACTACATGAAGGCATCGCGCCAGATTCTTGATGATGCATCGCAATTGCAGTCTTATATCGATGGTCGTTTGCGCTATGGTCTTGCTTTCAAAGAAGAGCAGCAGATCCTGAACGGTGACGGCACTGGTCAAAACTTGCTTGGTATTATTCCACAAGCAACTGCGTATGTTCGCCCTGTAGGCGTATCAACCACCGCAGAAAGCAAAATCGACACCCTGCGCTTCGCAATGCTTCAGGCAATTCTTGCTGAATACCCTGCAAGCGGCCATGTGCTAAACCCGATTGACTGGGCTGCAATTGAAACCCTGAAAGACACATCTGGTCAGTACATCATTGGTAATCCGCAAGGCAACTTAAACCCGACTCTGTGGGGTCTTCCGGTTGCAGAAACACAGGCGATTGCTGCGGGTAAATTCCTGACTGGTGCCTTCTCAATGGGTGCTCAAATCTTTGACCGCTGGGCTTCACGTGTTGAAGTGGCAACCGAGAACGAAGATGACTTTGTTAAAAACTTGGTAACCATTCTTGCGGAAGAGCGTCTGGCATTGGCGGTTTATCGTCCAGAAGCGTTTATCTATGGTGATATTACCCCAGCAGTTTCCGGCGGTTAATCCAAAATCCAATAAGGGCCAAATTACTGGCCCTTATTTATTAGGAGATAGTCATGACTGAGTACGATGTTAAGCGTGAGCACTATGGCGATAAATATTATCAGACTGGTGATAAGCGCACAGCCAATCCAGCGGATGTGAAACACTTAGTTGATAAGGGTGTTTTAGTTGAATCTGTTGAAGAACCAAAACCCAAAACCACTAAAACCCCAGCAAAACAGGCGAAACTAGAATGATTGATCTCGCAAAAGCTAAGTTGCATTGTCGTGTGGACCATGATGATGAAGATACTTTGATACAGGCATATATCGATGCTGCCAATGAGCAAATCCAAGCACATTTAGATCGCAAAGTTATCGCAACCGAGGCTGAGCGAGTAAATGAAAATGATCTGGTTGATAATAAGGCCCTAGATGCTGCTCGGCTTCTCTTTGTTGCGCATCTTTATGCCAACCGGGAAGCCACCACTCAGGCAACGATTGAATTGCCTTTAGGATACTGGTCCTTAATTCAGCCTTACCGGAATATGGGGGTGTGATATGGCCCAACGTGCCGGCGAACTATGCCACCGTGTAACGATTCAGCATAAAACCACGGTCTATGATGAATACAATTATGAAACCGAAGCTTGGACTGAATATAAGAAGCTCTGGTCTAAATTAGAATTCCTTTCAGTGAAAGACAGCCTTACAGCGAAAGCCGCAGGATCAGAAACCACAGCACGGCTAAAACTGCGAAAGCGTGATGATATCGACTCAAGTATGCGTGTTTTATTCGATGGGCAGACATTCCAGATCGTGTCACCACCTAAACCAGACAACGAGAATGGTCGGATTTATATGACATTGGAGTTGTCATTAGTGGGGTAAAAACCACGGAGGTTAAGGATTTTTTTACAAAATTTAAAATCATGTAAATCAATATTATCAATGTGGCTATTCATCGCACCTTTTTTTATGCTGTTGAAAAGATTAAGGATATGCCTATACTTGGTAAGCATAACAGTGAAGTAGAGAGCACATTATGCAAACCCAAGAACAATATTACCGAGTTAAGCAAATCGCTTCAGCTCCAGCCACTCCAGAAAAAATCCACGTTTATAAAACTGGCGCAAATGTCGGAAAAACCCGAAAGATAAAAGCCAAGCCAGCACGACAAGGGTTACTCCCAGTTTCTGAGAAAACTATATGGGAGTGGTCACGAGACGGGAGGTTTCCTAAGCCGATCCGGCTAGGTGGTGCTGGTGGCAAGGTTACTGTCTGGAGAGCTTCAGACATTCAGAAATGGATTGAGGAGCGGGATTAATATGATTATTTTATCCAACTGTGTAGATGATTGGCAGTATAGGTTAGGTCTGAATTTAAACGACCCAGCACCAATTCCTATTGAAACAAAACTCAAGCACTTTCTTTGTGATGGAAATCATGTGTTTCACCTGACTGCCCAGCAAATCAAAGTGATTGAGAGAGCTAAAACCCATATTATGATTAACATTTTAAGCGGGAAAGTAATTAGGCGGATAAGTGATAGAAATGGCGGCACTTGGCAGTTTTTGCAGGAATTCCATGACGAGAATAGTAATCGCTTTGCCGCTAGATGGGTCAAGTCGGATTACAGTGATGATGAGTACTTAACATCAGAGCATGCACACTTATATCAAAATCTAGTTTTCTAATTTAAAAAAAGGTTGTGAGTTATGTGGATTAAAGACAAAAACACAAAGCCAAAGACTGGTGAGCCAATCTTAATTGTAGTCGGCGATGTTGCTGGTGATAATTTTGACTACCTCGTTGCTTTCTACGGGACTGGATTTATTGATGGCGTGGAAGTTGAGATATTTGAGGCTTACGGTGGTGAGGTGTTTGAGTATCATGAGATTTACGCATGGATGAACATCCAGAGCATCAATTAAAAAAAAGCCGCCATTAAGGCGGTTTTTTAATGCGAGGGCTTTATGTCGATTGAAGTAAATATTGAAGGCTTGGATCAGGTTCAAGAAAAGCTTAAAAGACTTGGCAATCCTCGCTTAATCAAGAATGCTGCTCGGCGTTCTGCTCGTAAAGCCATGTCGATTGTACGTGATAGTGCTCGCAATGCAGCAAAGGCTCTGGATGATCCAGAAACAGCCGAAAAGATTTGGAAAAACATTGCGATTGCTGCGGGTAAAACCAGAAACCCAAATGAAGTGATAATGCGTGTCGGTGTGCGTGGTGGTGCGTCATTTTCCAACCCCAATCCACCCAATACAAGCGGTGGAGATACGCGGCACTGGCGTTGGTTAGAGATGGGTAGTGTACACAATCCACCAACTCCATTCATGCGTCCAGCCTTACAAAACAACATCCAAGCCGCAACAAATAGCTTTGCTGAAAACTTCAATAAAGAAATCGACAAGGAACTCGCAAAATTATGAACATTTTACCTGTAGTTTCTACATTGAAATCCAGCAAGGAAGTAACAGATTTACTTGGCACCAATCCCTTAAAGGTCTGGGAGGATGTTGCACCACACAAAACGCCATATCCCTATGCTGTCTGGTCAGTAGTCACAGCCAATCCTGAAAACAATTTGGATTGCCCGGCTAACCTTGATCATGTGTCATTCCAGATCGTGGTTTACGACACTCAGCAGAAAAGAGCTTCAGATATTCGAGCAGCAATACGAAAGGCTTTAGAGCCGCATTGCTATGTCACCAATATTCACCCAAATCATTTTGAACGTATTGCTGACACCAATATTTTTGGTCGTGGCTTTGATGCGAATTGGTTTTTAGATCGTTAAACAAATTTATTTTTCCACATAGCACCCAACCGGGTGCTTTTTTTATGCCTAAAATTGAGGAGTAGCTACTCATGGCGAAGAAAGGTGTTTTATCTCAGGGTACGCATGTATGGATTTTACATGGCGATACTCCAACACTTACAAAAATGGACTGCGTCAAAGCTCTAGTGCTTGGCGATGACAGTACCACAGAAATCAGTACAACTTGCCTGGAAGAAGAAACTACGGCAACTTCGGACTGGGGTTTAACTACACCGGGTGAAGGCTCAATCCAGATTGATACTGATCCTAAAAACGCAACTCATATGACTTTGCTGCAACTTGCGGCTGAGCGTGCTGAGGTGGGTGTTTATGTGGGCTGGTCTGATGGGGATGCACCTCCAACTATTACCGGAAGCGTTGTAACCTTGCCAGAAGACCGCACATGGTCGTCTTTCCGTGCAATTCTGCGCAAAGGCTCACCAGTATTTGATGCTGACGCTCTAGTAAACCATACGGTGCCAATGAAGCGTCAAACTGAAGTAACTGATGAATTTAAGGTGGTGACTCCGTGAAGTTAAATGAAATCATTCAAGGCTCACTTGTAAGTGAAATCCACAATAAGACTGTTGAATTTAAGCATTTCGGCAAAAAAGAAACTGTCGAAATCTCTATCAAACAATTGCCTTATGCTGTGACAGAGCCACTATTTACTCGCTTGAATAAAGGGGAAGATGTGGTTGCTGAATGGATTTCTGCTGCTTTGGTTGATGAAAGCGGCAAGGCTTATTTAACCAAAAAACAAGTTGCTGCAAACTTTACTCAATCACTAGCTTCAGCAATTTTCAATGCGATTCTTGGTATTGAAAAAGCGCCTCTAGATGAAGAGGGAAAGTCAGATTAACACTGGATGATGAATTCTGGTGTGAACTGGTTTTGAATGGGGTTGGTGGTCGCACGATTGCTGAAGCCAAGTTAAATATGACTAATGCTGAAGTTTCAAAATGGGCTGCTCTTAGAAATAAGCGCGGCTCATTTTTCACAGGGCGTAGAATTGAGCAAAGTATCGGGGCTTTGATGGCTTTATATGCTCAAAATCATGTGAAAGAAGGAGTGGAAGTCAGTCCTTATGATTACATGCCTCATGAAGATGAGCCTGAAATGTCCTTTGAAGAACAGCGTATGCAAGCAATTAAAAAGAAATCAGGTTAGCTTGGTTTCTTGCTTCTCATATATGAGAAGTGAGTTGCAAATTTGCAACTCATGATGCCGGAAAAGCAGCATCATATCGAGACACTCAATTTAAGGTTCTAGAAGCAAACACCAGATCTGGCGCTTATTCCCAGCCAGTAGATCTTTGCAGCTCAAGAGTAAAACCTATATGCCCACTTATAGAGGTATTAATTATTCTCTTATTAACCTCAAATGTTCTGGTGTTTCCACCCGCATCCTCAATTTCCAAAACATCCCCTTTTATGGGAATTTGAGCGGGATCAAATTGAAGGATCAAGCTTTGATACTCATCCTCTTCTAGGTCGAAATCAGGAGAGGGTAATATTTGAAGACATACATCAATTTTTTTATTGGCAACAGGCTTTTCTTCAGATGTAGAGAAACTTTGCTCAAGTCTAGCAACAATTTCTTGATTAATAGATCGTGAGTTTTCTTTGGATGCATCAACAACTTTTTCTTTCAGATCCTCAGACCACCGCAAATTGTATTGGGTAGTTAGGTTTCCGCTACTTGCTGTCATGGTTAGTACCTACGATAAATATTTGTAAATTCTAACACTCTAGGTATTGTTTTAATATTCGTATTAAAATAATATTGACTAATAATATTATTTCGATATTATTGAGTAATACCAAAACAATATTACTTAAGGTGATTATGATGGAGATGTTAACAAAACCAACCACAACCCCAAGATCAAAGGTTCAATACAACTTAAGAATTGATCCAGAGTTAATGGAGTGGTTAAAAGAAACTGGTAAGGAGTATGAAAGACCAGTGAATTATTTGATTAACCATGCGGTTAAACAAATGAAAGAAAACATAGAGAGTGCGAAAGCATGAAATTAACAGACAACAAAAAAGCCCACCGTCTGGAAAACAAGGGCTTGATTGCTGTCAACAAAGGAATATTAACTATGTCTAGTTTAGCATTAAGTTTTAACGAAGTAAATTTTTCACCAGTAGAGCGAGATGGCCAGATTTGGTTGACCGCCGGCGAACTTGCTAGGGCATTAGGATATGCAAAGGCAAATGCTGTGACTCAGGTTTATGAGCGCAATCAGGATGAATTTAATTCATCCATGACCAATGTGATTGACTTAAACTCAGAGCGTTCTGTCGGGAGCCTCAAATTGAGGCTCCCGAAGAAAGAGAATAATTTGGTTAAGACTGTTCGTATATTTTCTTTACGCGGGGCTCACTTAATCGCAATGTTTTCTAAAACAGCAATCGCTAAAAAATTCCGCAAATGGGTTTTGGATGTGTTGGATCGTGAAGTCGTTACTAAGCAGCTTGAGAGTCGTCAGAATATTTCGCCTGAGCAAAAAGACACGCTTCACAAAATCGTTGACCATAAGGTAAACGGCAATCAAGGTTTACGTGCACAGGTCTGGACGCGACATAATCGACATTTCAAAATTAACTCTTATCACGAGCTACTGGCTATTCATTTTGAGGATGCAGTTAAGTATCTGCTGGAAATGGAGGTTAAGCAAAGGGTTGAGAAAGAAGAGATTAAAGCCCTACCTTACCCACAAGAGGTTATTCAGGTAGCCCAGCAGATCAGTCAAGAGTTTAATAACTCACGGTATGATTCATGGCATGTGAGTGCTCGTAACGGTGTGCTGACCGCAATGCCACTACCGCCAGGCTTTTACCCAACCATGGATATTGCTGAGTTCACTAAGCGCTTTGATAGTGTGTTGGATCTGCTTTATGGTACTGATACGCTGCGAGTGGGTCGGCATTTCTTAAGAGAGCGAAATAGCAACTAATAACAAGACCACTCTTCGGAGTGGTTTTTTTGTGCTGGAATTAGTATCTTGTCTCAAATAACTAATATTTGGGGTAGGGTATGGAAATAGTAATAGCAATAATTGTTGGTGTGGTTATTTGGTATGTTTTGAAAGCCAAAAAGGCAACAAGTGAAACAAGTGCAAATCCAGATCCAAACAACACTTCATACGTTTACAATATTGTGGGTGAGCAGTCCTATCAAAATAACCTAAAGAAGATAGCCGGCCCCAAAGAAGAAGAGTCGAAGTTTTTTGAGTGCTATGCCAAAGTTAGCTCAGAGCCATTTAATCAGTATGATAAGAATGCCGTTAAGGTTGAAATTAATGGTTTGCTTGTGGGTTACTTGAGTAGGGGTGAGGCGGCCAAACTAGCCGGAAAGGTGGTGAACAAAAATGTTCCAGCGGTCATAGATGGTGGCTGGAAAGATGAAGAAAGCACAGGTAGTTATGGTGTAAAGCTCGCAATTAATAATGTTAGTGATCTGGTTTAATTGGAGCTGAGAAATGAAAAAACTATTAATTATTATTGTTTTGTTTACGCCAACCGCATTGCTTGCTGACACTCAAGTATCCGCAATGTCTATTGATGAGAAATGCAAAGCTTGGGAGAAAAGGGCGAGCGATTTGGTTTTTGAGTATTTTGATGGTGTATCACGCGAAGACCAGTATAAAAAAATCGATATTGCAGCAAAAAGCGATCCAGAAATTGAATTGATCATGAAAAAACAGGTGGATGGTGTATATGATCATATTCCATTTGTGCAAAATATTGAAATGAGAGACTACTTTCAAGAAGGTTATGCAAAAGAAATTTATAAAACTTGCATTAATAGGTATGTAACCGAAAAACCCTAAGATAACCCATCAATAAACCCCGCTTATGTGGGGTTTTTTATTGCCTGAGGAAAAGTTATGGCAGCAGCATCCCTTGGTCGTTTGACCCTTGATTTAGCGGTAAAACTTTCGTCATTTGAGCAAGGAATGACGCAGGCAGAACGTAAAACCAAAGACACTACAGAGAAAATGGGTAAAGCTTTTGGTGGGTTTAAGTCCCAAGTTGCCGATGCTTTGGGTGGCACTCAGATCGGTTCAATTGTTGATTCGTTTAACACTAAAATTGGCTCTCTAAAGGGTGGGGTTTTGGTGGCAGGCGCTGCGCTTACTGGCATGGCTGTTGGTGGTATTGCGGTAGCTACTGGCGCATTAGCAAAAATGGCGATTGATACTGCTAAAGCAGATGCACAACTTTTAGTCTTGGCAAACCGAGCCAATACCAGTGCAGAGAGTTTTCAAATTCTTCAGTATGCCGCATCTGGTTTAGGTGTAACACAAGATCAGCTTGGAAGTATTCTTGCCGATGTACAGGAAAAATTAGGTGAATATAGTGCAACTTCTGGAGGTGGAGCTGCTGACTTCTTTGATGCGTTAAAAAACAATACCAAAATGACAGAAGATCAAATCAAGTCATTCGGTAAAACCTTGCAAGGTAAAGATGGCATTGAGGCCATTCAAATCCTTAATGATAAAATGGATGAACTTGGGGTTACATCTCAGGAGCGTCGTTTTATTTTTGAAAGCCTAGCAAGCGACTTGGCTCACTTAGCGCCAATATTTGCAGAAAATGGAGACCTTTTAGAAAAGTATGGTGATGCATTAAGAGATGCAGGGGTAATTAAGTCAGGTGAAGCGCTGGAGCAGTCAAAACTACTGGCTGCACAGACTGAATCAGTACGGATGCGGTTTGATGGCTTAAAAAGCCAGTTGGCCACTCAGATGATGCCTGCTTTAAATAGCCTTGTAAGTCACTTTATTGATGGCGCAACCAAAGGCGGTCAGTTTGGCGGCATTATTAAATCGGTTGGAGTGATTGCGCGAGGCGTTGGTGTTGTTATTATTGGTGTTGCGGCATCCATTGAGGTGATGATTAAGGTCATTGCTGGACTTATAGATCAAGCCAAGAATGTCGCTAAGACTGCGCTTGACGTCTGGAATGCGGATGGCGTTGTAGCCAAAGCTAAAGCCACATGGAATGGCTTAGCAAATGCTGGAACACTGGCGGTAGGAACTTTCGTGAGTGGCGCTAGTGCCATCCAAAGTGCAATGGATGGCGTTAGTGCTGTATGGGATTCAGCGTCTACCAAAACGGATAAATTGACAGAGGCTAATCTAGCGATTGCAGAAGCCGCAAAACAATCTGCTGCTGGGTTGAGAACTAACACCAAAGAGGCTGATGAAAACGCCAAAGCCAAAGAAAAGGCCGCAAAAGAAACCGAAAAGCTAAACAAGCAATTACAGGTGAATGCAAAGGTTCAATCTAATGCGTCCAAGTATAATTTTGCTGGAATTGAGAGCCAATACCAATTGCCAAGCGGCCTTTTGTCAGCAATTAACATGCAGGAAAGCCGTGGTAATGCAAACGCCATAGGCCCTATGACCAAATACGGTCAGGCAAAAGGTGGATTTCAATTTCTTGATGGAACTGCAAAGCGCTTTGGCCTTATTGGTAATGCTGTTTTTGATACAGGGAAATCAGCGGAAGCGGCGGCAAAATATTTTCAATTCCTTTACCAAAAATTTGGAACTTGGGAAAAGGCAATTTCAGCCTATCATGCTGGTGAAGGTAATGTTGAGCGCGGCACTGGCTTGGGGCCAATTAATCGGGAATATGTAAAAAATGTTCTTGGTTATATGGATGCAGCCTTAAAAGGCGTAGGTACCACAGCGGCGGATGCGGTGAAGTACGTTGAGGAGGTTTATAAATCCCAACAATCAATTGTCCTGAAATACCTGAATGAACAGGAAAGGATGGAACTTGACCACAGTGTTTCTATCCAAGAAATCAAAGACGCTTTTGCTGAAAACGACCCAAGCCGTGAGAAGTATTTAAAGCTTCAGCAGCTCGCATATCAAAAAGACGTTGCTGAATATCAGGAGGCTCAAAAACAAAAAGAGCTGAGCGATAAAAAGCAACTGCTTGAAGCAAAACGTCACTGGATGTCTGCTGGCGATTATGCTGAGCAATACTACGCATTAGTTCGAGAGGAAATCCTTAACACAGCTGAATACTCACCAGAGATGAAAAACTCTCTGGTAAAGCAAGCCAATATTCAGCAAGGCATGGAACAAAATGCTGAGCGTGAAGGCGTGTGGGAAGACTACAAATCCATGATGGGTTTGGATAAATCACCCTATCAGCAAGATATGGATTTACTTGCTGAAGCACGCAAGCAAATGCTGATTACAGAGGAGGAATATCAGCAGCAAAGACTTCAAATGCAAATGGCGTATGGTGCTCAGTATGGTGCCGACTTTGCCGGCATGATGATGGGCCTTGTGGATTCCTCAAGTTCAGCTTATGCAATTCTTGGCGGTATTCAAAAGGGAGCAGCCTTATTCTCAACTGCTATGAATAGCTACACAGCTATTTCGGCAGCTTGGGCATCAGCACCTTTTCCATACAACTTGCCGGCCGTTGCCATGGCTACTATGGAAACAGGGTTATTACAGGCAGCCGTTTCGGCACTTACTCCAGTTGGTTATGCGGATGGAGGATTTACCGGTTACGGTGGCAAATATGAACCCGCTGGCATCGTTCATAAGGGAGAAGGTGTCTTAACTCAAGAGGAGATCGCCGCATTAGGTGGGCCGTCAGGATTCTACGCGCTTCGCCAATCTATTAAGAATGGTTTTGCAGATGGTGGTATAGCCTTAGATGCTCCGAAAGTCTTAAGTTTTGATAAAGGACAGGGTGCTGGGAAATATATAGCTGAGGCCCGTGAAAGTAATTCATCACCAAACGTCAATCTAAACCCAAACTTTGTCATCGTAGATGAGCGTGAAAAACTCGGGGATTACCTGTTTGGGCCAGATGGCAAGAAAGCCTTTGTGAAGTTCTTTAAGCAGAATCGACGGGAATTAGGATTTGCATAAGCTCACTTCGGTGGGCTTTATTTTTACCAATTTGAGGACAAAATGAAAATACAAACGTCATATGGCGAGGTGCACGTATTAACAAATTGCCCTCTATTAGATTCAACGGAAAGTCTGGAATGGATGACTGAAGTTCATGAAAGTTTTGATGGTAGTGAAGAGCGCTATCCGCTTCGTGATGCACCACGCCAGATCCTGAACTTTAATTACACCCAGTTGCGTAAAGCCATGGGTGGTCTGTTCCACATGCTCTATGCAAATCTGCGTAAACAGTGGGGCATTCCGCTTCGACAAGTAAAACGAAGCATCCCTGATATGACCGATGATGACTACATCATTCTCGATGCAACAGACACCATAGCCGACCTTCGAGTCGGTTTTGCTTTTATTGAGAGCGGTGAAGGTGGTCAGGTGGTCGAGATCGTTAACCGTGGCCGCTACATCATTGTCCAGGAAGAAATCCGGGACCCGGAAACAGACAAGGTGATTCAGGAACTCATTACTGAATACCAGGATGGTTTTCAACTGGCTGCAAATGTGACTGTAACCAATGCTGTGATCATGCCACTGCGGATCTGCATTATCGACGGGGATGCCTCAATTAATGCCGGTGGTTTCTGGTCCAATGCTTCAGTTGTTTTTCGAGTACTGGCAGAAGATTTACCAGAGCATGAAGGTGATGTGCCAGAGCAGTACAAAGGTAATGATTTGTATTGGAAACCATTGATTCTGGATGGCGACTCACTGGAAATGACACTGACCCAGCATCAGAACATTGTGGATGGTGCTATTGGTGGTTTTCAGCAGTATACCCATCATGCAAAACCCAAGTATCTCAAGCCGTTTACTTCGGTTTTAAAAGACTGGTCAGAGTTCAATGCTTATCGCCGGTTCTTGTTCCGCCGGTCTGGCCGGTTCCAGGCTTTCTGGATGCCGCTATACGAAAAGCATCTGAATATTTTAAACACGGGAAATATCACTACCAGTTTAAGCACCAATACCAAATACATCGTTGAAGCCGACCGTAAACATATTGCAGTCAAGCGCAAGGATGGCAGCTGGTCAGCGCATGAAATTACCAGTCGTACTGGTGGTTCACTCACGATTTCACCAGCAATCAATGCCCATCGAAACGATATTAAAACTATTTGTTATTTAGGGCTGCATCGCCTGGATGCAGACCGGATTGAATTTCAGTTTTTAGGCGCTGGCAAATCACGAATTACTGTTCCAATCGTGGAGATTGATAACTAATGGCACGTTCAGAACTTTATCAATTTAAGCACGGGGAAAAGCAGTGGTTTTTTACCAGTGCACGCAAGGCGATTACCCATAACAACATCACCTATTACCCAGTGAAAGGCTTGAGTCGGGGAAATATTTTAGATGCAGATATTGATAAGTGTGAAGTCGATCTGACTTTTCCGCATCCCTATCCGTTATTTAATGATTCTGATGATAATTTTGCGCAGGTCTTTCTCAACAAGATTTACTTAGAATCGGTGTATTTTACCCTGATTGAACTGGATGGATCTGAATCGCTGGTTCTGTTTAAGGGCCGCGTGACGCAACCAAAATTCGATGACCGTGACAACACCATGACGCTGGTCTGCTCGACTGCGGAAAGCTTTATGCGTCGCAAGATTCTGACGCGTAAATATCAGCGCACCTGCCCGAATACGATTTACGACAAGTGGTGTGGCCTTGATTTTGATGAATGGTCATTCGATGTGACAGTGACTGCGATCAATGGTCTTGATGTGGCTTTTACCGTTAATCCAACTCAAGTCAAAGATGCAGAGGGTAATCCGGTATTCGAGCAAGTACCTGTGCTTGATGAACAGGGGCAATCTGTTTTGGATGGTGAAGGCAATCCGACTTTTGAAGATGGTGACCCGATCATAGAAATAAAAAGTTATCCGTCTGGTTGGTTAAATCGCGGTGTGCTGAAAAAGGATGGTGTGTTCACTTTCATCACCGGTAATGGGGCTAATGGCAGCATTCGGCTGTATCGCCAGCATATTGGCTTGAAAGTTGGGGATGTGGTACGAGTCGCACCAGGTTGTGATCAGTCGCTGAAAATGTGTCATGAAAAATTCAATAACCATAAGCGCTTTGGTGGTCATCCAAATATTCCGACTGAAAATCCATTAGAAACGCAGTTAATTAAGTAGAGAAAATATGAATATCGAATTGCTTCTTACTGGTTTTGATCCGAGTAATATTCCTGTTTCTACCTCAATCGCACCTTTATTGATTGGTGCTTTGATTGCTGGTGCTGTTTCTCTAATTGTTGGGGTCTACACCTTCCTGCAAATGCGCAAGATGCAGAAAAAGAATCGACCAAAACCAAATCAGCTGGATGGCACGATTGCGGATGAAGGCACTTCATTTTGTGATATTGCAGGTAGTCCTCATGTTCATGCAAACATTACAGATATTTGGGGTAAGACGACCTCGCCAATTAAGCAGAAAGGCGGTAAAAAATGAAGATTTATATGTCTGATATTCGGAAAGCAAAAATGTGCTCGGGCGGAACCCGGGCATTTTTTTTACGTCAAGGTTGGGATTGGCAGGATTTTCTTAAAAATGGTCGTGATGCTCAGGATTTTATAAACACAAAAGATGTCATGGCTTTGCAAGTGGTAGAGGTAGCTAAAAATGGGAAAAAGTAATTCACAGGTTGTTGGTTATCGTTACTCCGCAAAGTTTGCTGCATTTATTGGAAACCGCATTGAAAAGTTCTTAGGTATTAACTTTGATAATCGCGGCTGGATTTTGCATGATCCAACAAAACATCCACCAAACCTTTTACCGGTACAAAAGCCTAATCTATATGGCGAAACAGAAGGTGGTGTATCAGGAAATATTGATATTCATTTTGGCACACCAGACCAAGAGCCAAATGCTGAATACCAAAAATACTTTCCTTTGGTTTCTGGCTACCCATATCAATCCTATTTGGTATTTCGCGGAGAAGGAGGTTTTGATTTTGCTAAGGTTGGCGGAATTTATGAAGAAGTAGCAAACGCCTTGGGGGCAGGCGGAAGATCATCGTTTTACGTGGGCAAATCAGGCTATATGAAAGAGATGTTGTTATGGGTGAAGCGTACACGCGTTAGAAATGACGGTAGTGGGCAGTGGTATAAAGTTCGGGGGGATGGGGCTGTTGTTTGTGAGATAGGTGGTTATTATGTTCAGAACAGTGATGAGTTTGAGCCGCAATCATTCACATTGAACGCAATCAGAACATATACGGGCGGTCAAAATACGAAAACTATTGAGTTTAATCATAAAACAATGATGTTTTCGCCAAATAAATCAGGTGGCGGATCAGGAACATCGGGTCAAAATTACTTTGAGGGTTTTTATGAAGAACAGCAATATTTTAAAAATACATCTCCTTTTGACATCCTAATCCGAGTTGAGTCAAGCGCAAGAGGCGGGAGTGCGTCACAGGAAAAAAATTACGAGCTTTGGGTTGGGCCAGGTGGTGTTTTTCGCGATTCAGCTTATTGCAGAAATTCTATTTACAACCCGGATTCCAATTCTCATGTAATGGGTGTGGCTCTTGATGTTTATTTTTTAGAGATAAGAGAGCATAAAAAATTCATCCAAAACGATGCATTTGACATAAACCCCATTCACAAAATTCGTGAAATTCTTACGGATGATACCGCGATGGGCAAGCCTGAATCAGACATAAATGACGTGAATTTTATGAAAGCTGCGGATCGAATCTGGGATGAGGGTCTTGGTGTCTCGTGGGCGATTGATGAGAAATCATGCATCGAAGCCATCGAGGAGCTTTGCTATCACATAGAGGCTGGTATTCGTGTAAACCGTCAGACGGGTTTATATGAAATGGTTTTGTTTCGTGATGACTGGTTTTCTGAAGATGAAATTCATGATATTGCGGAAAACAAAATCAAGGATTTGTCACTTGAGGTGATGAATAGTGACGACATTGTGAATCAACTCAATGTCACTTATTACGACCGTGAGCGCATCAAAAATTCTACTTTTTCGGTTTATGAGAATGGCTCTATTTTAACAATGGGTCATGCGAATGCTGAGTCAGTTGAGTTTCCATATTTCATGAATATGCGCAATGCTGAGATCGTAGCGAATTGGAAATTAAAACAATTTTCTACTCCGGCATGGTCCGGTAGTTTTACAACTGGTTGGCGTGAAGCTCGCAAATGGAACAGATATGATTTAATTCGCTTGCCTTGGTCAAAAAAATGGAATGGCACAATCCTTGTTCGTATCATAAAAATCAATCTTGGTAATGGTACTGACAATACTGTGACGATTGATTTTGAGGAAGTAATTCCATATTCGGGTGAAATGAATACCAGTATTGTAGTTGATGCTCCGGTTGAATTAGCACCACAGCCACCGCAGCCAAGCATGAATGCAGTATTTGAAGCCCCGTATTATCTAACAGTACTTCGCGCCGGCCAAACAAATGCTGATTTGGAATTATCAAATAATCCAGATATTGGCTATGTCGCAGCAATTGCAGCAAAACCGCAAAGCAATTCACTTAATGCTCTTCTTTATACGGATGGTGGAATTAGTGAGTTTGAACAAGTTTCTCGTCTTGATTACTGCGATATTTTGCAACTTGATCAGCATATTACTGAAACAACCTCATCATTTACAGTCACCGGCTTATTAACCCAAACAGCAAACTCGAATAATTTAATCTTGTTAAATGATGAATTAATGGGGTTTGTAAGCTTTGATACTGAAACGAAAGTTTTAACAGTGAAGCGCGGTGTTCTAGATACTATTCCGAAAAAGCACAATTCTGGCAATTTATTTGTTTTCGATTTGCCTGATGTTGCATTTGACTCAACCCAGTACACACAAAGTGAAGTGGTTGAAGCGCAAGTCTTAACAACAACGCCAAGTGGGATTCAAGAGCTTTCAACAACAGGAACAGCGGTTGAAATTCAGGCGCGTGCAATCCGACCTTACCCTCCGGCAAATGTCAAAATTAATGGGGAGTATTGGCCTGAAGAAATTGAAACAGATTTGATTGTGACCTGGATTGATCGTAATCGTTTGCAGCAGACTGGCGGTGAGCTGCTTAGCTGGTTTGATGGCGGTGTTGGAATTGAGCAAAACACTCAAACACGTTTGATTTTGACGCAGTTAGATGAGAATGATCTTGAGGTTGCAACGACGAATGCGAATGTCACTGGATCTACAAGCTACACAATGCCGATTTCAACCATGCAAGCGGATACACGATTTGTGAAAGTTACACTGAAAACTGTGCGAGATAGCTATGAGAGTCTGCAATCTTTTGAGCATATTGTTGAGCTGTCGCAATTCTTCTCAGCCCCATACGACTTAACAGTTGAGTTTAAAAATGACTAATCGTTTAGAACTAAATTGGAAACTAGATGGATTTGTTGATGAGCAGCGCTATTACTGCTCTGAAACCCCTATTGACGTGAATAATCTACCCACCCCTAAGGAAATTTTGGCTGGTGATACACTAGCCCATATTGACACCAACATAGAAGAAAACAAAACATATTTCATTGCCATTGGTTCTTATATGAAAGGGGTTGAAAAAGTTAGCAATATTGCAATGATTACAACAAAGACACATGCAAAATTGAATATTGTACCAGCTTCGCAAAGAAACGCGGGAGTATCATCACCTATTACATATGTTAATTTAAAAGTAGCACCTTTTGAAATCAATGACATTATTATTGTTGTTGTCAGAACTTTTAATATTCCATCCATAGATGGGTTTAATAAAATACTTGACCTTGAGAATGGATTTTTTGTGTTCTCAAAAATAGCTAACTTAGCCAGTACTCAAGAAACAATACAGCGCGTAACCATGGGCTACGGTGGTGCAGTTTCTTTTGTTTTAAGGCCATCAAAGACCATAACAACTGTTGAATGTTATGGTCATGCATCCGAATATCTGTCTGCTTCTGTGGCAAATGACACAATTGTAAGACACTTGATGACACCATCAGTAATAAGTGATAAATCTGAAGTTTTTGAAATCGATATGCTAAGCTGGGATGTGATATATGCAAGTTTGCCCATTTGCAATATATTGAGTGATCAGACAATCATAGCAACAAGATCAAGTCCTATTGTGGTTGGTGATGGTTTTAACTTTGTTGTGGCTGGCAAAACGAGAAGCAGCATTTCTTTAATTAATGGAGCGGTATTTAATATTTCAAAAATACCGGCGGGCGATCAAAATATAAGAGCGATCACCGCCATGATTTATGCAAAATAGCTACGATTAACTTAACCTATAGCACCTTTTTAGGTGCTTTTTTATTACCTAAAATTTAGGGGGCGCAATGTCCAACGATTATTCAACTGATCCGCCACCAGAGCCGAAAGGCTCTTTTTTAATGTCAATAATTTAGGGAGTATGTATGGCTAAAGGGGATGTATATGGACTTTCTTAGTCAAGTATTGGAAAGCATAAAGAACCATTCACACATCCTTTTTACAGGTGTGCTGGGCGCAACTTTTGGCTTTCTATTAAGCAAGGAGCCTACTCGGGATCGCTGGATAGGGTTCTTTGCAGGCTTCATTTTGTGTGTGGTCTTTGCTGAGCCAGCAAGCTTATTTCTTGCAAATGGCAAGTACCCTGAGCTATTTGGTTTTGTCTTAGGTGCTGCTGGTAAGAGTACAGCTGAAGCATTATTAAGTTTGGCTCGATCAAGACTTCTTGGTTTGGTCAAAAAGGAGAATGAAGATGCTGCTAATCATAAGTAAGACGGCATTGGTATTGTTTCTGGTTTCGTTTGCAATCATGGTATTTCATCCAAAAATTAAATTACCAAAGCACATCGATTTTCTTTTGATGCTGTCAATTATTTTTGGGGTAGCACTCTTTGTAAAAGATGATTACTCACCCAGTCCAGCCGGAACTCTTTTTTACACCACGGTAAGTATTGTATTTGTGCTTTTCACCCGACAGCTTTATATCTGGGGGAAGGAGGGTGCACGTCCTAAATTTTTTAATACGGATAAAGATGATGAACACCACTCAAATTAAAAAACTCCAAAAAGTAGTAGGTGTGCATGACGATGGCATTATTGGCCGTGGCACCTTGACCGCAGTATTCAAAAAATTAGGTGCCAGCCAAGCACGTGCTGAAGAACTTGGTCTTGCCGCCAATGTTCATTTGCGTACCTATGGCATCCTGGACAACTCACTTCGATTGATTCACTTCCTTGCACAATTGGCGCACGAGTCTGGCAACTTCCGCTATATGGAAGAAATTGCATCAGGTGCAGCTTATGAAGGCCGAAAGGATTTAGGTAATACGCAAGCAGGGGATGGTAAGCGATTTAAAGGTCGTGGCCCAATTCAGTTGACTGGCCGCACTAACTATCGCAAGTACGGTCAGCAGCTCGGCATCGACTTTGAGAACAATCCTGAGGTTGTAGCGCTTCCTAGCATCGGCCTTATGGTTGCTTGTAAGTTTTGGGCTGATAATGGCTTGAATGCCCTGGCTGATAAAGATGATGTGCTGACTATTACACGCCGGATCAATGGTGGCACTAATGGTTTGGCTGATCGTAAAGCGCATCTGGCTAAGTTGAGGGGCTGGATATGATAAAAGCCTTTATCGCTAAATTTTACGAAGCCGTCATTATCTTTTTGTCGGCTTTTTTATTGCTGGTCCTAATTGGTTTAGGTGTGCAGACATGGCGTGCATCAACCTGGCAGAAGTATTACGACACTCTCGATGCTAAATATCAAACCGATCTAGCCAAGGCTGAAGCACTAACTGAAAAAGCAAAAGCTGATGCCCTTGCTAAAGAAAAACAATGGTCTGAAAAGCTACTAAATGCGGAGATTCAACATCGTGAAGATATCAAACAAATTATTGCTGATAGCAATAGCGCTAAGTCCGCTATTGAGCGCCTGTCAAAGCAAATCGATACAGCCTCAAGTCGTATGTCCACAGCTACCAGAGAAACCATCATTGAGTACAGTAATGCCAGCGGTGTCGTACTCGAAAAATGCGTCAATGAATATCGAGCAGTGGCGCAACGAGCTGATGAACACGCAGCTGATGCAAAACGATTAAGTGATGCATGGCCCTCTAAGTGAGGGCTTTTAGCTCATTCAATTACAACGAATGTAAACGTGGGGATTTGTGTGAAGGCTCTTTGATGGGTCTTTATTTACACCAATTTTACGCCTTAAAAACACTATACTAATTTATGATACTGATTTTATAGTATTTTTAAAATTAATTAATCCAGTCCTGCAAAGGCTGAGTAAAAGGAACTGTATTGTCCTGAGCACGTTTTACAAAACTTGCACCCATCACTTCAGTACGGACTTTCAAGCCATTTTCATAATCTTGTTGTGACATCATTGACCCTCAATTTTATTATGGGTCTAGCTTAACGTTTTATCTCTTAAATACCATCGTGCAATAGTCGTAAAAAAGTGGCTGAATAGCCACTTGAAATATCCAAAGTGAAGTCAAGAAATAACTTCACTTTGGAAAGCAAGATCCGATTTAGATAAAAGTTCTATCTAAGGACTGGTTGAATGTGAAGGTGCACTTTGAACTGAAGTATCAGTACCTGTTGCATCTGCTTTCGAAATATGAGGATTTTCAAGTTCCAATACTTCCTGTAAATGCAGATCGAAGACATCAGTCAACATGCTGTCGTAGCGACGCGCATTATAGTCCAGCAACTTATTGGCTTCTTCTTCATTAATAAAGCCTTGTTCATGCGCATCAGCCACATGATCAGCAAAACTGAGTCCTTTAAATTGACCTTTGTTTTCGGCTTTTTTAAAGCGATCCCAAAGCTGCTCAATCTCCAATAACATGGTGAAGGTTGATTCCATACGACCATTCACATCATCTTCCGCTGTGCTATAGAAAACATGCTTTTTCAGTACTTTCCGGAAAGCGTTATCTTCCATCATGACATTTGCGACTTCCTGTTTAAGTCGGTCAGATGGCTTCGCGACAGGGCGGCCAAATGGGAAACAGATAAGTTTGACCATGCCAGCAGCAACACCCACCGGGAAATTTGCAAACAGGTCATAAAACGCTTCCTGAGCCGTATATAAAGATTTCTCAATTGCCAATTGTGCATGCAGACGTTCAGCTTCAGTTTTTTTGCTATGTTCAAAGAATTTCAGGATTGCCGTCGCAATAAACAGATGGGCATGAATATCAGCCAGACGGCCAGAAAGCATTTCCTTGCGTTTAATATCACCGGCAAGTAAACCCAGACACATATCTGCAGTCAGGGCAAAGTTGGCACTGAGCCGGTTAATAATCTTGTAATAAGGACGGGTAAAATCAACTGCACTTTGTGGCGCAGCACTTGAACCACCGCTAAAAGCATAGGCAAAAGAGCGGGCAGTCCGGTTAAAGGTATAACCCAGATGTTTAAACAACATAATATCGAATGGATTCAGAGCGGCTTTTGGGTCTTCAGCTTGCAGAAGCTGTAATTCTTCATACAAATAAGGATGGCAACGCATTGAGCCTTGACCAAAGATCATCAATGAACGGCTCAGAATATTGGCGCCTTCGACTGTAATCGATACTGGAATGGCCTGATAGTTGAGAGCCAGGAAGTTACGAGGTCCCATTTGAATCGCACGGCCACCCACGACATCCATACCGTGATTGACAATTTTACGCATGGTCTCAGTGGCATAGTATTTAGCAATTGCCGTCATGACTGCCGGTTTACCACCTTGGTTCAGACCACAAGTCACTAAATAACGGAAAGCTTCCAGCATATAGGCATCACTGGCAATTTCGCTATTGGCTTCCTGTACGCCTTCAAATTTACCCACCGAAATCTTGAATTGCTGACGGATTCGAGAAAATGCACTGACATTCAGGTAAGTCATTTCGGCACTGGAGGTAGATAAAGCCGGTAGGGAAATACCACGGCCAACTGCCAGACATTCCATCAGCATACGCCAGCCTTTGCCGGCATTTTTCACGCCACCAATGATCCAGTCTAAAGGAATAAATACATCCTTACCTTCAACAGTACCATTCATAAAAGGGGAGCCAGGATTATGACGTGGACCGACTTTTACCCCTTCATGATTGGCCGGTAGCAAGGCACAAGTAATCCCATAATCCGTTTTATCACCGAGTAGATGGTCAGGATCATACATTTTAAAAGCTAAACCGACGACAGTGGCAATCGGTGCCAAGGTAATCCAGCGTTTGGAGAAATTCATTCTCATTCCCAAGACTTCCTGACCTTCAAACTGTCCATAGCAAACCACACCGGTATCTGGAATCGCACCGGCATCTGAACCGGCTTCAGGACTGGTCAAACCAAAACATGGGATTTCTTCACCTTTGGCCAGACCGGGTAAATAACGATCTTTTTGTTCATCGGTACCATAATGTAGTAACAACTCACCCGGCCCAAGTGAGTTAGGCACCATACAGCTCACAGCAGCAGTGAGAGAGCGTGAAGAAATTTTGCTCATCACCCGGCTTTGAGCAAAGGAACTAAAGGCACGACCGCCGTATTCTTTGGGAATAATTAGTCCCAAGAAGCCATTATCTTTAATATATTGCCAGATATGTTCAGGCAGCATTTTCTTCTCATGAATTTCCCATTCATCCAGCATGCTACACAGCGTTTCGACTTCGTTATCCAAGAATGCCTGTTCCTCAATGGAAAGTTTTGGATAGGGATAGCTATTAAAGGTTTCCCAGTTCGGCGCACCCATAAAGAGTTCTTTTTCCCACCAGCTGGTGCCGGAATCAAGAGCCTCACGTTCTGTCGGGCTAATGCTCGGCATGGCATCCGCTAATGCCTTATAGGCTGGCCTGGAAATGAAAGACATACGCAAAGGTTCGATCATGACGACCAGACTGATCAGGATCAGAGGAATACCCAGAATCAGTGACCAAGGACTGATAAAGGCACAAACCACTGACATGACAATCAGGGTAATTGCACCAGTGGTACGGGAGAGTTGAAAAAAGAAAATCGCCCATAAACTGGCAATGAGAAGAAGTACGGCGAAAATAAATAGCATTGTTATATTTCTCCAGGGTCATACAATTGTGATGCTGCCGATCTCCCTAAGGTGTCTTCATAAGACTTGATCAATTTTTTTACATCGCTTAAGCAACTGGCAAATTCACAATTGTTGGTGTGAGAACGATCGTTATTAAATATTTCAACGATATATTGAAGTGTTTTATCTGTTTTTGAGATTGTTTGAAAAATGCACAGTCTTCAAGTGAGAACACGCAAAGAAATGTGAAGATAAGTAATAACTTAATCTTTAAGAGAGGGTAGTTAAAATAATTAAAAAGTGAACAAATATAAATTTAGTTAGGCATAAAAAAGCCCTCTACTTGAGAGGGCATTGATCTAAGTCATTTTAAGCTTCAATTGCCTGTACAGCGATTTTCTTCGCTGGATCAACTTTACGGCGTACTTCTGGAACCGGTTCGCCGTAGTATTGACGATCCGCAAAGTAACTTGAACGTACCATCGGTGCTGACCAGATATTCTTAAAGCCAAGCTTACGGCCATGTTCTGCATAACGTTCAAATTCTTCTGGCGTTACAAAACGGTCGATTGGTGCATGCTGTTTAGATGGCTGTAGATACTGGCCAATTGTTACATAATCCACGTCATGCGCTTTCAGGTCATCTAACAGAGCGAGAACTTCTTCTTCAGTTTCACCAATACCGACCATCAAACCACATTTGGTTGGAATTTCTGGGCAATAATCTTTAAACATTTTCAACAGATTTAAAGAGTGCTGATAATCAGAACCTGGACGCATGGCTTTATACAGACGTGGCACAGTTTCAATGTTGTGGTTAAACACGTCTGGTGGACATTCAGTCATGATGCGTAAAGCGATGTCCATACGACCACGGAAATCAGGTACCAGAATTTCCAGCAAAGTCTTTGGACTTAATGCACGAGCTTCTTTAATACAATCGACAAAATGCTGTGCACCGCCATCTAGCAGGTCGTCACGGTCAACTGAAGTGATGACTGCATATTTCAGACCCAGGTTGGCAATCGTTTCTGCCATATGACGCGGTTCATCCGGATCAAGTGCATTTGGACGACCATGTGCCACATCACAGAACGGACAGCGACGCGTACAAATATCACCCATAATCATAAAGGTTGCTGTACCCCCACCAAAACATTCAGGCAGGTTCGGACAAGCCGCTTCTTCACATACGGTATGCAGTTTTTGCTGACGAAGTGTAGTTTTAATACGCTGAACTTCCTCGGGAGCGGCCATTTTCACGCGGATCCAGTCCGGCTTACGTGGCGTTTCAACCGTAGGAACAACTTTTACAGGAATACGGGCGACCTTTTCTGCGCCGCGAAGTTTGATACCCTGTTCAGGTTTACGGTTTTCAGACATATATAACTTTTCCACTGTTTTGAAGGAGGGAGATAAATCAAAGTTAACACTTTTTTAATTATAACGAAACTCGGGTGAAATAGGGCGAAAAGGATTATTCATTTAAAAAATGTTCTTATCACACAATATATGTAAGTTAAATACACCAAATTGGCAGTAATTACGTCATAATATAGCGTAGATTAAAGCAAAATTTTTTAATTTTAAGGAGCGTTGAATGCCACGTAAAAAAGAGGTCGTTAGTGGGACTTTCGTTAAGTACGATGCGGTAGTTCTAGGTTCAGGCCCTGCGGGCGAAGGCGCGGCAATGAAACTTGCCAAATCGGGTAAGCGTGTTGCAATTGTGGATATGCGTGAACAGCTGGGTGGTAACTGTACTCACGTAGGTACGATTCCAAGTAAGGCATTGCGTCAAACGGTATCCAGCATTATCCGTTATCAACGTGATCCAATGTTTCAAAAAGTAGGTGAATGGAAACAATTCACCATGAAACAGGTACTGCGCAATGCACATAAAGTGATTCAGCAGCAGGTGGATACTCACTCACGTTTTTATGACCGTAACAAGATTGATATCTATCATGGTCGTGCTTACATTCAAGACGCAAATACGATCTTTGTATTTACACCAGATGGCATAAAAGAAACTATTATGTTCCAGCAACTGGTGATTGCGACCGGTTCACGTCCATACCGCCCAGAAATTCTTGATTTCAATCATCCACGTGTATTTGATTCAGATAAAATTCTGGATCTGGATTTCTCAATCCAAAAAATCATTATTTATGGTGCAGGTGTGATTGGCTGTGAATATGCATCGATCTTTATTGGTCTAGGACATAAGGTTGACCTAATTAACACCCAACCAAAACTGCTCAGCTATTTAGATGATGAAATCTCTGATGCGTTGTCTTATCACTTACGTGAACAGGGTGTATTGATCCGTCATAATGAACAGATCGACTTCCTTGAAACTTCTGATGATTATGTGGTTCTACATACACAAAGCGGTAAGAAAATTAAGGCAGATGCGATTCTGTGGTGTAACGGCCGTTCAGGGAATACTGACGGTTTAGGCCTTGAAAATATTGGCCTCAAACCAAACAGTCGCGGTCAATTAACCGTGAATGAGCAGTATCAGACTGAAGTCGAAAATATCTATGCTGCAGGTGACGTGATTGGCTGGCCATCATTGGCTTCTGCTGCCTATGACCAAGGTCGTTGCGCAGGTGCTAACATGAGCGGTGAGCAAGATGTTGCACCCGTGACTGATATTCCGACTGGTATTTATACCATTCCGGAAATCTCTTCAATCGGTAAAACTGAGCAGCAGCTGACTGAAGAAAAAATTCCGTATGAAGTGGGTCAGGCTTCTTTCCGTCATCTGGCGCGTGCGCAGATTACCGGTGATACAGTTGGTGAATTAAAAATCCTGTTCCATCGCGATACGCTGGAAGTTCTGGGTGTGCATTGCTTTGGTAATAATGCATCAGAGATTATCCATATTGGTCAGGCAGTCATGAACAGCCCGAACAATACGATCAAGTATTTTGTGGAAACCACATTCAATTATCCAACGATGGCAGAAGCTTACCGTGTGGCAACCTTGAATGGTATGAACCGTTTATTCTAATTTGATTTATTCAGGTTAGATCAAAAACCCGCAGGTTTGGCTTGCGGGTTTTTTATTTTCCAGATTGAAAAAATTCAATCTTGTCAGTAATGCTAGAAATTAGGCTGCCATTTTGCGGCATTCTTCAGCACAGCGACGGCAAGCTTCGGCACATTGCTGGCAATGATCATCCTCATGATGGCCACATTCTTCTACACAATAATCGCAAGCTTTAGCACATAGCTCGCAAATCTCTTTCATAAATGGAGATTGCTTTTGTTGCATGCGGGCGCAGAGCTGACACAGATCAGCACAGTCCAGACAGCGCTGGATACATTCCCGCATCATTTCTAAATGTTCTTCTTTCAGGCAGGCACTGGCACAGTTGGTACAGGCCAGAGAGCAGGTCATACATGCACGAACACAATCTGAAAACTGAATCTCGTTCATTTTCTTCTCCTTTTTGCAGCTATGGCAATGGCTTGTTTTTTTAATACGCTAAGCAGAAAAGGAAAAATACACTAGGCAGTTTGAGTGAGAAAAAGTAATCCGATTGCCGATTTTGTTAAAAGCTGTATTTTTAAAAAATTTAATTTAAAACCTCTATCCTGATATTCCCAAAATAGGATGACTAAAAATTTAAAAATAAAACCATTGAGGCGGTCATTCCTCAATGGCGGAAAATCTACATGATGAGTCGTTATTGTCGAAGGCTTAAATGACCTTTCTCTTTATTATATTTTTATGGTGATTAAAATGGACGACTACCTGCCAGGCTGATACGTTTTAATAAACGGCGCTGATCAGCAGGGAAAGGACGGCGTGAATGTAGAGTAACCTGATTGTCCCAGAACACGATATCGCCTGCTTCCCAATGGTGCTCATAAGCGAATTCAGGTTTTAAGACATGCTCACGTAATTTTGCAATCAGTTCACTACCTGCCTGATCGTCATAATTCACTAATTCAACTTCAGTATGGGTATTTAACCAAAGTGCTTTACGGCCAGATTCAGGATGGGTGCGTACCAGTGGGTGCGGATAGGCATGACCTAAAACTGGCTGATCTTTAAAGCGATATTTTGGCATATTTCCCGCATACGCATTACCACCTTTATTGCTCTGGAAGCGTACAAATGGATTATAGGTAATGAGCTGTAACTGATCGATTTTTGCTTTGGTTTTTTCATCTAAGGCTTCATAAGCCTTGATGGTATTGATCCAGGACGTCTGGCCACCGTCTTTTGGCAGTTCAATGGCATAGAGTAAAGAGCCAAAAGAAGGTAACGGTGTCCACTGGTGATCGGCATGCGGTGCAAGTTCACCATGACCGGTGTAATCCCCTTGACCGACTGCATTGGAAACTGGTACGACATCAGGTGGAGTGCCCGTATCTGTTTTAGAAGCCAGCACTGGCGTGTCGGCATCTGGACGGAAAATCGAACCGAAATAGGTGGCAAATGCCAGATACTGTAGATCATCCAGACTTTGATTCTTAAAGATCAGGATCAAATGTTCAGCCAGAGCCTGCTTCAGACACAGGATGGTTTCGCCAGATTGGGCTTTACGGGCATCGAGGCCATAAACCACTGCGCCTAGGGCTTGATCTGCCTGCGGGACAATTTTGATTTCATCAGTATTCTGGAACTGATCTTGCTGATGCCAGCGTGGTGCATCGTGAATGGCTTGTGAAAGTTGGGTCAAGCTTGTCATTGGAAAGTCTCTGAATTTTCTTGTTGCAGAAAATCTAAAAAAAACCAGAGCAAAAATAAAATCAAAAGAATTGCTAAACTTATGAAAAACTTAATAAAAATATCTAAATGATTGATTTGATATCTTTTAATTAAAATGGCAAAACAAAGTCCTAAAGCTGCTGAAAAATGTCAAATATTTGACAATCAGTGTGCGCAAAAAGCCTGATTAAAGTACTCAAACAGTTCTGGAGTCTGGCTCCAGAGCAATAGAGAAATAGCGAGGAGAAGTACCATTGCTATCGCAATGGAAAGCTTGAGCAGAAAGGTGGAATCAGTCATGTACGATTTGCTCCTCATTTACCCATAAGTGCACCAGTACACCAAAAATACTTAAGGCAATCGACAGCATCCATACCGCATTATAATTGCCACTCATGTCATGGTTTACACCGCCGAGCCAGCCGCCAAAGAATGAACCGACCTGATGGGTAAAGAATACAATCCCGCTGAGCATGGTCAGATATTTCACGCCAAACATATTGGCAACAATACCGTTGGTCAGTGGTACGGTAGAAAGCCATAATAATCCCATGATGACACCAAACGCATAGACCGTCCAGGTGCTTAAAGGCAGCATCAGAAAGGCGATAATTGCAAGCCCGCGCAGACCGTATAAGCCCATTAGCAGACGTGGTTTGGAATATTTTCCACCGAGCCAGCCAGCCGTATAGGTACCGACAACATTAAACAGGCCGACCAGCGCCAGAAAAATGGTACCAGTTGTAGCATTGAAACCATGATCAATCAGATAGCCTGGCAGGTGAATCCCGATAAAGACCACCTGAAAGCCACAGACAAAAAAGCCCATCGCCAGAAACCAGAATGGCTTATGGTTTTTGACTACCACTAAAATCTCTTTAAAGCTGAGTGATACCTTATTCGGCGTAGATATGGCATTTGGATCGACATACATCGGGGCTTTTAGCATCCAGGCCAAAGGTACAATCAAAGCGATTAAAATTGAGCTAACGACAAGTGCTGCTGACCAGCCGACATTTTGTAAAAGTAATAATGTTGAAGGCAGCATAATAAACTGGCCGAAGGAGCCTGCTGCACTGGCAATCCCCATTGCCAGACTGCGTTTTTCAGGTGGTGCAGCTCGTCCAACCGCAGATAATAAAACCGGGAAAGAGGTGGCAGACAAGGCCAGACCTAAAATCAGTCCGACGCTGAGATTCAACAATAATCCGGTTGAACTGACAGCCATCAATAACAGGCCAAGCGCATATAAGGCACCGCCAACGGCAACGACAATCTTGCTGCCATATTTGTCAGCGAAGGCACCAGTAATGGGTTGAACAGCACCCCAGATCAAATTCTGCATGGCAATGGCTAAACTAAAGACATTATGACCCCAGCCAAATTCCTCACTCATCGGCACCAGATATAGGCCAAATGCATGACGGACACCTAAAGACAATGCCAGAATCACTGCTGAACCAATGAGCATATAAATAAGTGGCTTGGAAAACTGGCTGCTGGTCATAAAGAATCTGTACTATGAGTATCGCAAGCTATGTTAGTCGATTCGACTTGTTGTCGCGATAGAATAATAATTACTTAAAAGATAAATTTTTTTTATAGATTCGATGTTTATAGAGATAGATAGGTCCAGATTAGAATCTGGAGACTGCGTAAAGTCTTTGCTAATTTGGTGAATTCGGAACTCAAAAAAGCAGAGCTTAGCTCTGCTTTTAAAATTGAACTGTCTTAGAATCGCATACCAATACCTGCATAAGCTAGGATCGGATTAATTTCTACATCGGCTTTAGAGTTGATTAAGGTTTGCCCGGTATTTTCATTGATTACAGTAATCTTAGATTCGTTTTGCAAATGGGCATAAGACACTGAGCCAACTGCAAACCATTTCTCATTGAAATCATAAGTAAAGCCGGCAGTCACCACAGGAGCAAAAGCATCGGTAGCTTCGAGATCCACTTTCATTCTGCCATTACTGTCCTTCATTTCAAGAGAAGCACCAGCATTCTGATTAATAATATTCTGGATCATATGACCTGCAGCAACCAGATCAGCTTCAATGCCTTTATCCATTTCAAGTTCATTGAAATAGGCATACATTAAGCCTACTCCTACATATGGACGGAATTTATTTACTCCTGTTTTACCAAAATGGTACTGGAATTCAAAAGCAGGCGTCCATGCACGAGCTTCGGCGGCTTTGTTAGACTGCGCCAGGTCTGTAATTCTAATGTCATTGGCAAGATTTAAATTGCCTGCAATCCCACCCAAAGGCGTTGCTACAGCGGCGAATGGAGCATAAATTGTACCTTTACCTTTGATATCTACTTTGGGGGGAATACCAGCCTTCATTTCAAATGAAACGTTATCAGTGAAGAAATAGTTTGTCATGATGCCAAGCGTAGTGACATCATCTGCTTCAAGACCTGTTCCCGGGTTATCCCATTCTGAAAGACCATATACATAAGAATCTCCAGAAAGGCCACTAGATACTTGCCCCCCAAATGCACCAATTAATCTTACTAATCCTTCAACAAAACGATTTGGTCTACGGTCGGGATCAAGGTTATCTATGACGGTTTGTGCCTGAATATTTCCAACTTTGGATTGATAGCCTTCATTAATAGCAGTATTTACACGAACGGGCTGTGCTTTACCTTGTGGCATGACATGCAGTGCACCGACTGAAACGGAAAATCGCTTAAAGCCATCGCCATCCTGTAGGCTGAAATATGGGGATTCTGCATGTGCAAGCAGGGGTAGTGTGGCTAGACCTGCCATGCATACCATGATTGTCTTCATTGTTCAGAGGACTCCTTGTCCGTGCTAGTTATTTGTTTTTCTATTGAACAATTTAGTTAAATCTCACCAATTTACACAGTTACAGAACGAGTAGTGAAAAGTTAACAGAAAGTAAAAAATTCCAAAATTTGTATAAATTGTATTAATAAAATATATATTTATGTAAAAATTATTATGAATAGTGAAGATAAATAGGATATTAATTTTTATAAAATTTTCAGTTTTATCGAAGTAATAGAATAATAAGTGAGTAACATTTTTCTCATTAATCTAAGTTTTAAATAATGATTTAAGTTTTCTGCTCTGGACGTAATTTATACAAGAAATCAGCAAATTTTCCGCTCAAAACCTACTAGAAAAAGCTTGAATAAATTTAGCCAACCGATGCTACACAGCAGATAGAGTTTTTTTGTACAATAGCCGCATAAATTATTGAGTATTGCGCATGAGCTCCCAAAATTCTCCCAAGAAAAAGCCACTGGTTAATTTACCGTTTCCATTAAAACAGGCAGAGCAATCTGCTTCAGATGAAGTTCTGGAAGATCTGCGACCTAAACCGCAGCGTTATGCCGACCGGACCTGGATGCCACCTCGTGGTACACGCCGTTCAATGGGCAAACGTTAAAAAATAAAAAAGCCATGAAGTTCATGGCTTTTTTATGAGTAAAATTTGAGATTTTCTTAGCGAACTGTTTTACGCGCCTTATTTTCAGGTTTTGGCGGGGCAATCTCACGATCGCCTTTCCAGACATCAATAAAGTCTTTTTCATTGATATTATAAAGTTCCAGTAGCGCCAGAATTACGGCACCAAACAGCATGGAACCTTCAGAATTATTCTGAAAGTCAAAAATCTTGCCATTCAGGTTATGCAGAATATCTTCAATCTCGAATACACGATCACGACCATTGCTGTCGACCGGATAAATCTGAGTATTGAGCAGAATTTTGGCCAGACTCTTTTCATTATCGGTCAGTGCCAGAACATCAATCAGCTCATCTGTCGCCGGAGTAAAAATCACTGAATCCCGAAAGATGGTATGCAGGAATTGCGACGTAATTTTCGGAAGCGCTTTTTCTACAAAAGGCCGGAAAGATTGCGGAAAAATGACATTGTGAGAAATGCCTTTGAACATTGGAGCGATCTCTTCGACTTTATAACCAGCAATGCCACAACCGACCGAAGTAATAAAATATTTAATTTTAGGATGGTTCTTGGTGTAAATCTTGAAGTCATCAATATAGTGCTGGATCTGTGAGAGAGGCATCTGTTGCAAATGCTCATTCATAGTCGGAATGGCATAACTTTGACCTGCCCAGCCACGACCAACCCCCATGACCGCCCCAAAATGCTCATAAGCTGTTCTGGCTGCTCCTCCGGCATGTTGTCCAGCCAAGTTGCTTCCGAAAACAAATACCGTATTTTCTGGCAGAGATTTAACAATACTTTCATCGTGATAATGGTAAGTCATGGCTTTTTTATTCGATGTCCTGATTAGCTTCATGTTGCCTTTGAATTGAATAAGGGTCAAGGTATTATTATGCAGGACTAGCCAAACAGATAGGACAATATTCCACCCATGATCCAAAACAGCATACCGAGTAAACCTAAATAAAGTTGTTGTCTGAAAATGCTTAATTTATTCTTTTGCACAAGTGATACTCATGGGTGAGTTTTAAAAAAAGTGTTTTTGAATAAGAAAGTAAATAACGCTAACTAAATAGAAAAGGCCCAAACAAAATATGATTGTGCCCATATAGCGAAACTGATTCTTAGTCACGATTTCACGATACTCTTTATCTTTCATTATCCTGCCAATTTTTTATAATTTTTAAAGATCTCAATTTTATATTGATTGTTGCATAATTCAAAATTGATTTGGATTGATCTGTACCTTATTCATTAAATCTAAGTAAAGTAAAGCACTATAAAATAATGACAATGATACTGTTTTATTTTACCAAACAGAAACCTGGATAGGGATTGAGTAATTCAGTTTTACCCCCATAATAAATTGAGTCGATATCCGCAGTGAAATGATTAAAGCTATGAGTGATAAACAACCCTTTGAACTGGTGACCAATTATCAACCTGCTGGCGATCAGCCACAGGCCATTGAAAAGCTGGTCAAGGGTATAGAAAAAGGCTATCACGATCAGCTTTTGCTGGGGGTTACCGGTTCAGGTAAAACCTATACTATGGCCAATGTCATCGCCCGTACCCAGCGTCCGACTATTGTCATGGCCCATAACAAAACGCTGGCTGCACAGCTCTACGGTGAATTTAAAGCATTTTTCCCGAATAATGCGGTTGAATATTTCGTCAGTTATTATGACTACTATCAGCCAGAAGCCTATGTGCCATCTTCAGATACCTTTATCGAGAAAGATGCGGCAATTAATGACCACATTGACCAGATGCGTCTTTCGGCCACCCGTGCACTTTTAGAACGTCGCGACGCAATTATTGTCGCTTCAGTGTCTGCGATTTACGGTCTGGGTGATCCGAATGCCTATATGAGCATGTTGCTGCATGTGGTCGAAGGCGACCGTATTGGACGTGATGATATTATTCGCCGTCTGGTTGAAATGCAGTATTCGCGTAATGAACTGGAATTCCTGCGCGGTACCTATCGTATTCGTGGTGAGATCATTGATATTTTCCCAGCCGAATCGGATCAGGATGCCATCCGGATTGAGCTGTTTGATGATGAAGTCGACTCCATTCGCTGGTTTGATCCTTTAACCGGGAAAATGATCCGTAAAGTGCCGCGTGTCACGATCTATCCTAAAAGTCACTATGTAACACCGAAAGACAATCTGGCTCGCGCGATTGAAACCATTCGAGATGAATTAAAAGAACGTCTGGTCTTTTTCCGTGAAAATGACAAGTTGCTGGAAGCTCAGCGGATCGAGCAGCGTACCCGTTATGATCTGGAAATGATGCAGCAGCTCGGTTATACCAACGGTATCGAAAACTATTCACGTCATTTATCGGGTCGTCCGGCAGGCGAAGCACCGCCGACGCTTTTTGATTATGTACCCGATGATGCCTTGCTGATTATCGATGAATCGCACGTGACTGTTCCACAAATTGGAGCCATGTACAAAGGTGACCGTTCCCGTAAAGAAAATCTGGTGAATTACGGTTTCCGCTTGCCAAGTGCACTGGATAACCGTCCAATGAAATTTGAGGAATGGGAACGTATTGTACCGACGACCGTGTACGTCAGTGCCACACCTGCACGATATGAACTGGAAAAATCTGAACAGGTAGTCGAGCAGGTGGTTCGTCCAACCGGTCTGATTGATCCGGAAATTGAAATCCGTCCAGTCTTGACACAGGTCGATGATGTATTGTCTGAAATCAATATTCGTAAGGAAATGAATGAGCGTGTGCTGGTGACGACCTTGACCAAGCGTATGGCGGAAGACCTGACATCCTATTTAAAAGAATATGGAATCAAGGTGGCCTATTTGCACTCCGATATTGATACTGTTGAGCGTGTGAAAATTATTCATGAGCTGCGTACCGGTGTGCACGATGTTCTGGTCGGCATTAACCTGCTGCGTGAAGGTCTAGATATGCCAGAAGTTTCACTGGTTGCGATTTTGGATGCGGATAAAGAAGGTTTCCTGCGTTCAGAGCGTTCACTGATCCAGACCATTGGTCGTGCAGCGCGTAACTTGAAAGGTAAAGCGATTTTGTATGCGGATCGCATTACCGATTCTATGCAAAAAGCGATTGATGAGACTGAACGCCGTCGTGCCAAACAGATCCAGTTTAATGAAGAGCATGGCATTACACCACGTAGTGCAGTACGTCAGGTGATTAAGGAAATTGATACAGGCGAAGTGCTGGATGATGAAACTATTGAGCTGAAAGCTTCCGATCAGGCCCGTGCAATTAGTGCAGATGAACGCCATATCATGGCCGATCCAAAGATGTTCGCGAAGCATATCAATAAACTGGAAAAAGAAATGCTCAAGGCTTCAAAAGAACTACAGTTTGAGCAGGCTGCACGTATACGGGATGAAATTTTACGTTTAAAAGCGCAGATGTTAAGTTAGGTCTGTGTGTAAATTACAGATTTAAATTACGTAAAATCAATCACAAACCTAACATAATGCTACAAAATATGTCTGCGGATGCCGCTATTGTAAGTACGAAATATTCATGTTGAAAATTTTGTCCTGATCAAATAGGTATCGTATGACAACTAAAAATAATCTCCCTCATGCGGGATTGAAACTTGCAAAAATTGCAGTGGGTAGTGCAGTTCTACTTGGACTCGGGGCTGCAACCATGGCTTATGCCAAGAACGATTCTTTACCCACTGTAGAGAAAGTTGAACTGGACCGTTATTTGGGCACCTGGTATGAAGTGGCTCGTAAGCCACTTACATTCCAGAACAAGTGTGATCGTGACGTTACGGCGACGTATACATTAAATGAAAATGGTAACGTTAATGTAGATAACCGCTGTATCCAGAAAAATGGTCAGGTGACTCAATCCGTAGGTGAGGCATACATTCAGAATGCACCTTATAACACCAAGCTTAAGGTAAGTTTCTTACCAGAGTTTATTCGCTGGTTACCAGTGGGCCGTGGCGATTATTGGGTATTGAAGCTGGATGATAATTATCAAACCGTACTGGTCGGTGAGCCAAAACGTAAATATATGTGGGTATTGTCACGTGATCCTCAACTGGATCAGAATGTGGTGAATGAATACCTGCAATATGCGCAATCTGTGGGTTATGATTTGAGTGATGTGATTCATACCAAACAAACCCAACAGGCAAGAAAATAAAAGGCCACTCGGGCTATGTATAAAAACCATGCTTCGGCATGGTTTTTTAATGCTTTCTTTTTTGAATCATGTATTTTGCCTTGTTGTCACCTTTGGTCAGATGAATCTTCAAGCTTTATTTTAGACTAATCGTTATAATGCGCCGGAATGATTTTGGGTTTGAAGCATGTATAAAGGCATTGCATTATCGGTATTAGCATCAGTGGTATTTGGTGTCCTGTATATATTCACGCCATTGTTGCAGCCTTTAGACAGTGAACAAACCTTTGCCTGGCGGATGCTGGCGACCATTCCATTTTTGACTGCGTTCATGTGGTGGTCAGGTGACCTCAGCCATATCACTCAAATTTTAAAACGCATTCTCAAACAACCTGCTTTTCTGCTCTGGTTGATCATCAGTTCCCTGTTATGTACGACACAGTTGTGGCTCTTTTTATGGGGACCAATTAATGGCCGCGGTTTACAGGTATCCTTGGGATATTTCCTGTTGCCCTTAGTCATGGTGCTGGTCGGATGTGTGCTTTATAAGGAAAAACTATCGCGCTGGCAGATGGCAGCAGTCGCACTGGCCATATTAGGTGTGGGACATGAAATCTGGCGGATTGGTTTCATTGCCTGGGAAACGGTCTATGTGGCACTGGCATATCCGCTGTACTTCTTTATGCGCCGTAAATTCCAGACGGATCATTTAGGCGGTTTCTGGTGGGACCTCTTCATCATTCTGCCTGTCGCGATTTATCTGGGCTTTATTCATAGCGATTCCATGCAATTGATTCTTAATGCGCAGCATCTGATTTTTGCGGTATTGGGTCTAGGCTTTTTAAGTGCGTTAGGATTGGGAAGCTATATTCTGGCAAGCCGCTATTTGCCTTTTGTCATCTTTGGGCTATTGAGCTATCTGGAGCCAGTACTTTTGGCTTTTGCGTCTATGGCATTAGGGGAGCGGGTTGAAGCCGGCGAATGGCTGACCTATCTTCCGATCTGGCTGGCCGTCGTATTGTTGGTAATTGAAGGTATACTACACATTATTGAACAACGAAAAAGACGCCTGACACTAGCACAAAATTTAGAGCGTTATCAGAAACGTTTAGATTCTTGAATGATAAATTTGGCTGAATAAACAACATTTAACAAAAATCTGGTTTTTACAGGGAATAGATGATTTTTCAAATTTTAAATGCAAAATCATCTGACTAATTACAATTATTTTCAAAATTTATAGTGAATATATCGGATTTTCGGCCAGAGTTAATCAGCTTTTGATTCAAACTTGCGGCCAATTCCATTACAATTATCGGGTTTTGAAATTTATGCTTAGATTTACAATTAATTAGAGGACGTATCTGTGAGCAAAGACACTATCGTTGCCCTCCATGCAGAGCACCAAGGTCGTTGGAAAAACCGTGAAGAACTTGCGGAACGTATGATTGCCCTAGTAGGTCAGTTATATCGTGAAAAAAATATCGTAGCTACAGTTTACGGTCGCTCTTTAATTAACCGTTCTGTAATCCAGATCCTTAAAGCGCATCGTCGTACTCGCGTATTAGACGTTGAGCTTTCTGTTGTAGACACTTTCCCAATCCTTGAAGCATTGGCAAAAGTGGAAAACATCGGTACTGCTGAAATTGATCTAGGCAAACTTGCTGTTGAATTCAAAGCAAAAGGTGGTGATGTTAACGCATTCGTTGCTGACGCTGTGAAATCACTTGAAGGCAATGCAACTTCTGTAGAAGGTAAAGACGTGGTGCTTTACGGTTTCGGTCGTATCGGTCGTATCCTGGCCCGTTTGATGATCAGCCAGTCAGGTCTAGGCCGCGGCTTGAACCTGAAAGCAATCGTAGTTCGTAAATCATCTGACGGTGACCTTGAAAAACGTGCGTCTTTATTACGTCGTGACTCAATCCACGGTCCATTTGCGGGTACGATTTCTGTAGACGAAGAAAACGAAGCAATCATTGCAAACGGCCAGTTCATCAAAGTGATCTATGCATCTAATCCATCTGAAGTGGATTACACTGCATACGGTATCGAAAATGCTTTAGTGATCGACAACACTGGTAAATGGCGTGATGCTGAAGGTCTTGCTCAACACCTGAAATGTCCAGGCGCTGCTCGCGTAATTCTGACTGCACCTGGTAAAGGTGACATGAAGAACGTTGTATTTGGTGTGAACCAGGCTGACATCCTTGATGAAGATCAAATCATCTCTGCTGCAAGCTGTACTACCAATGCGATCACTCCAACACTGAAAGTGTTAAACGACAAATACACAGTGATCAATGGTCACGTTGAAACAGTTCACTCGTTCACAAACGACCAGAACCTGATCGACAACTACCATAAAGCTGATCGTCGTGGCCGTGCTGCAACATTGAACATGGTTATTACTGAGACTGGTGCTGCTAAAGCGGTTGCGAAAGCACTTCCTGCACTGAAAGGCAAGTTGACTGGTAACTCTGTACGTGTTCCTACGCCAAACGTATCTCTTGCAATTTTGAACCTGACTTTAGACAAAGAAGTTGATCGTGATGAAGTAAATGAATACATTCGCCAAATCTCAATCAATTCTAACCTTCAAGGTCAAATCGGTTATACAAACTCGACTGAAGTTGTATCTTCTGACTTTATCGGTTCTCGTACTGCAGGTGTATTCGACGCTCAAGCGACCATCACTTCAGGCAACCGTTTAACTTGCTACGTTTGGTATGATAACGAAGTAGGTTATAGCTGCCAGGTACTTCGCATTGCTGAACAAATGGGCGGCGTAAGCTATCCAAAAGTTCCTGCTGAAACAAATGCATAATTTGTAGAAGTCATCTAAAAAAAGAGCCTCTTTTGAGGCTCTTTTTTATTGTGGAAGATAAAGGTGGAAAATTAGTTTTATCAAATCATATGCATTAATTGATGGAAAATTCACCTTGATACGCTCATATGAATCTGTTAGCTTACAAATGGTAAGTACATTAAAAATAGTAAGTAATAACTAAAAACCGTGATCAAGAAAGGAACTCTTCAATGACCAAGTATGCAATCAGTCCATTACTGGGGCAGGTGCTATCTAATGAATGCCCATCCCGTGAAATACTGGAACATCTCACCAATAAATGGTCGATCTTGGTTTTACGTTGCCTGAGTGAAGGTGTGCATCGCTTTAGCGAGTTGAAACAGCGCATTGAAGGTGTCAGTGAAAAGATGCTTTCCCAGACTTTAAAAATGCTGGAACAAGATGGTTTTATTCTGCGTACTGTCTATCCGGTGGTGCCACCTAAAGTAGAATATCAGTTGACGATTACTGGCTCACAAGCAGCTGAAAAAATAATGAATTTGATTGGCTGGATTGAGAAAAGCCTGCCTGAGATTTTGGAAAATAAAGAACGTATATAACAAATTTAATTTAGATTAAATTTAGAAGAGACAGTAAATGGATATATCTAATTGGGACTGGGGGGCAACGGCCACGCTTATAGCGGCTGGGGTGGCATGGCTGATTTCAAAGGAATGGAAGACTCAGAAAAGTAGTGAAGTAATAGCTAATGAGGCTCAATCATTATTAATGTTAATAAATGATTATGATAGTCAATGCTTAGAAGTTCATAGTGCAATTATGAACCAAAGAAGAGCTATAGTAGAACTCGAAAATCTTAAGAATATAGCTTTAAAAATAAGATCGAAAGCCCAGTTTTTTTATGAACTCACCTTCAATAAGCATGATGAGCTATTAGAGTTAAAAGATGAGATTACAAGAGTATATAAGACATTAGAAAAATTTGAAGGAGCTGAGTTTAAAAATATCATTCTAGATAATAATTTTCCTTACCTAGTTGAGGTAATGCGTGAAGTAATTAAAGAATCTAAATATTTACTTATGGCATATTTTAAACACCAAAAATAAATTTCTTTCATAAATCATTTTTTAATGACTATAAGTAAATTATATATCTAAAATAAACAATAGATTTGAGTTGGTATTGGATTCATAAGTGTGGCAGGGATGCCACACGTTTCCCATCACAACAAGGATGTTGTGTATGGGAAACAAAAGGTTTTTTGCTACTTTTGACCTTTCAAAAGTAGAGCGATGGCCCACTCAAAGGTATCAAAATAAAAAAATGCAATGTGAGGCAGTGCTGATTTTATAAATTTAATATGGAGTATTCTCTGACTTATGAAAGAAGTCTATTATTTATTACATATAAAATTATTCCATCCTCTTAAAATCCCACCGATCAATCAGCAAAATCCCAATCGAGAAAACAAGGCCAAGTACCACACAACCAACCCATTCAAAGTGCTCCCAGGCATAAACCGCACCGAGTGAGCCTAAAGCTGCACCACTAAAATAAATGGTCATATATACTGCATTAATTCTGGAACGTGATTTCAGGTCAATCCGATAAACCAGATTCTGATTTAATACATGGAATGCGGTCAGGCCAAAATAAGCCATCAATACGCCAATCGCATAGATCACAATATTCTGCTGGGCAAAATATAAGGGCAGTGTAGAGCTGAGCATTAAAGCAATACATAGCTTGGCGACCAGATTTTCTCTGCCTTGTCCTACGGTTTTGCCTGACCAGCTTGATGAATAAATTCCAATCACACCGAGTAAGCCAAACAGGCCAATTTCAAAATCAGTGAAATGGTAAGGTGCGCTACCTAGTACGAAGGTCATGGAAGTAAAGACCATAGATAGAATACCGAAGCCTAAAGCACCTGCGCAGGCACGACGAATCAGATGCGGGTTCTGCTTAGCGATGACAAATAAAGAGCGATAGATACTGCCAATGGTCAAACCCGCCTGCGGTTGAGTATCCGGTAGTTTTCTCCACATGAGAGTGGCAAAAAGCAGGGTAATGATTCCACTAAATAAGTAAACACCTTCCCAAGACCAGTAGGTCGAAACAAAGCCAGCAAAAGTCCGCGACAGAATGATGCCCATCACCAAGCCACTCATCAGTTTACCGACAATGGTAGCACTGGATTCAGATGGACTAATCGTAGAAGCAAAAGGGATTAAAACCTGAGCCGAGATTGCGCCAAATGTCGCACATAAGGTAAACACATAAAGCGTTGATAAAGTCGTGCTGAATGAAAGCAGAATCTGCGAAATGGCTGCAAAGACCATCAGACTGACAATCAGCTTACGTTTATTCAAGAAATCTCCCAATGGTACTAACAGCATTAAGCCCAGTACGTATCCAATCTGGGCGATTACTACCGTTAAGCCAGCCTGACTGGTTGTAATTCCTAAACTTTCCTCGATTGAATAGATTAAGGGCTGATTAAAATAAGCTGATCCGGCACAGAGACCACATGCCATTGCCATAAGTAATACAAATTGTGATGACAATGGGCTGACAGAATTCTTTTCTGTGGTCATAGCTATACCATGGGCTCTTTTTCGACGTTGAGCACTATAGGCAGCTCGATGCCAAATCAGAAATAATAAAAAACGATCAATTAAGCTTTAAAAACTATATTTTGAATTTTTATAGGTCTGAATATTTTTCAGACGGTTTTGTATTTTGAGACAAGCTGAATGAAATTACCCTTGAAATGAGCGATCTTCATGGAATAGTGCATAAATGTAGTCGAGAAATGCTTTAAAATATGGCAGAATAGGCGGTTTTTAAAGTTTTTAGAGGATTGGCATTATGCGCTTTGTTGATGAAGCAGTCATTACCGTAGAGGCTGGCGACGGTGGCAATGGCGTAGCCAGTTTTCGCCGTGAAAAGTTCGTACCATTTGGTGGTCCAGATGGTGGTGATGGTGGTCGTGGCGGCAGCATTTATATTCAGGCTGACGACGACACGAGTACCCTTGTAGATTATCGTTATACCCGTAAATTTCGCGCTGAACGTGGTAAAAACGGTGCTGGCGCAAACTGTGCTGGTCGTGGTGGCGAATCAGTTATTTTAAAAGTTCCTGTGGGAACAACTATCGTCGATTCAGAATCTGGCGATATTATTGGCGATCTGGTTGAAGACGGCCAGAAAGTATTAGTGGCACATGGCGGCCAAGGTGGTTTGGGTAATACGCACTTCAAATCATCAACCAACCGTTCTCCGCGTAAATGTACGCATGGTACCAAAGGCGAATTCCGTGAAATCCGTCTTGAGCTGAAAGTACTGGCTGATGTGGGCTTGCTTGGCATGCCAAACGCAGGTAAATCAACCTTTATCCGTGCAGTCTCTGCAGCAAAACCAAAAGTGGCAGATTATCCGTTTACGACCATGGTACCTAATCTGGGTGTAGTGGATGCGGATCGTCACCGTTCATTTGTAATGGCGGATATTCCAGGTCTGATCGAAGGTGCGGCAGAAGGTGCAGGTCTCGGGATTCGCTTCCTGAAACATTTGGCACGTACCCGTATTCTGCTTCACATTGTCGATGTTCAACCGATTGACGGTTCAGATCCAGCTTACAATGCCAAAGCGATTTTGAATGAGTTGCAAAAATTCTCCCCAACACTTTCAAAATTACCGGTGGTATTGGTTCTGAATAAGGTCGATCAGCTTGCTGTAGATACTCGCGATGAATGGTGTAATCACATTCTTGAAGAATTGCAGTGGGAAGGTCCTGTCTTTAAAACTTCAGGCTTAACGGCTGAAGGAACTAAGGATGTGGTGTATTACCTGATGGATCAAATCGAGCAGCAACGCGAACGCGAAGTTGAAGATCCTGAATACGCAGCAGAGATGAAAGAATTCCGTGATCAGCTTGAAGCTGAAACACGTGAACAAACGATTGCTGCGAAAGAAGCTTATCGTGAAATGCGTCGCGCTCAACGTCTGGGCGGCGATGACTTTGATGATGAAGATGATGACGACAGCGACGTAGAAGTATATTACGTACGTTAATCTTTTAAAGATAAGTCTGAGGACAAGATGATAGAAGTGGTAGATGGGCAACGTCAGCTCAAGGGTTGTAAACGAATCGTTGTTAAAATCGGATCATCTTTACTCACAGCAAACGGGCAAGGTTTAGATTTAGATGCTATCTCGCATTGGGCGGGACAAATCGCGGATCTACACAATGCCGGACACGAGATTATTCTCGTTTCTTCCGGAGCTGTGGCTGAAGGTATGGTTCGAATGAAACTTGAGAATCGACCCACCGATCTACCCAGTCTTCAGGCTTGTGCTGCCATTGGTCAGATGGGTTTAATCCAGACCTGGTCAAGTGTGCTGGAAAAACACAGCATTCAAACTGCTCAGGTGTTATTGACTCATGATGACCTGGCAGACCGTCGTCGCTATCTCAACTCTTGTGATGCTTTGCAGCACCTGATTGATTGGCATGTGATTCCGGTCATTAATGAAAATGACACGGTTTCTACTGACGAAATTCGCTTTGGTGATAACGATACCTTAGCTGCGATGGTGGCGGGACAAGTTCACGCAGATCTGCTGATTATCCTGACTGATCAGGAAGGCATGTTTGACTCGGATCCACGTTCTAATCCGGATGCCAAACTGTTCCATACCGTGCGTGCCATGGATGAAAGCCTGTTTGATATGGCAGGCGGCGGCGGAAAATTTGGTCGTGGCGGTATGCTGACCAAAGTCCGTGCTGCACGTCTGGCTGCAAAATCTGGTTGTCCAACGCTGATCGCTAGTGGTGATAGCGACAATGTTTTATCGCGCCTAATGGCAGGTGAAATGTTGGGTACACTTTTTATCACTGATGATGATCGCATGACTGCACATCAGCAATGGTTAGCAGCGCATCTGCAAACTGCAGGTCGTTTGGTGATTGATGATGGTGCGGTTAAAGCCATCAAAGAAAATCACCGTAGCTTGTTGCCTGTCGGTGTCAAAGCGGTAGAAGGACATTTTGACCGTGGTGATGTAGTGGAATGTGTCGATCGACAAGGTCACCGTATTGCTGTAGGACGTGTCAACTTCAGTTCGCGTTCAGCGGAAATTGTCAAAGGTCTGGCATCAGATAAAGTGCATCAGGTCTTGGGTGAAGCGCGTTCTTTAGAGATGATTCACCGTAATCATATGGCAATTTACTAAATTATTAAGATTAAAAAAATCCCGCTTTCGAGCGGGATTTTTTATGTCTGGAAATTTACTTCACCCAGCCCATCCGAATAAAAGGCTTAAACAGGAATTGATGAATGCTGAAAATAAAGCTCATGATTTTATTCTCATATTTCCACCAGAGCGGTAAGCCAGCAAGATTGACTGCTAAAGCAATCAGGAATGCTCCCATCATATCAATCGGAAAATGTACACCCACATAAACCCGCGACCAAGCGACAAGCCAAGCAGTCCAGAGCAGGATTCGACCCAAATCACGTTGTGCTGAGAAATAATAGGCAAAGGCAATCCCGCTAAAAATACTCATATGATTGCTTGGGAATGAACCTGTAGGTGCGTGCTCAATCAGGGTTTGACCAACCTCCATGACAAAAGGGCGGGGTGTGTTTAGAACGGCAGATAATACCTCGCTAATCGACAAGGTGATTGCTGTGAAGATCGCAGCTTTAATAATCCCTGTTTTGATTTCACGACTGCCACGCAGCCAGGTAATAGCAAAAATCAGCAGAAATACATACACCAGATCATGCGCTATCAGACTGGCATAGTTAATCATCCAGATCGAGGCTTGGTCAGGTACATTGAGAAGATGAAACAGATACAGGTTTAGTTGATCGAGTGACATGAGGAGAGAGAGGGCTGACACAAATGTCCGTTACTCTAAACCGATCAAAGCTCAATTCATATCTGAGTTTGTATGAATTTGTAGCATTGATTTTTCACAGAATATTCAAGTGTTTAAAAACCACCCAAAAGGGTGGTTTTTAAACATCTGAACAATTTCATTAAGACTTATTTAAACTGAATAGAACCATTGGCATTGACGGTCATTTTGGATTCACCCGCTGCCATTTCCTGTTCTGGAACTGCTTCGGCATAAGCAGATTTGGCCATCGCCATGCGTGGCACAGGTGGATAACCCGAATTATTGGTGTTGATATTCAGATTCACCAGTTGATAGCCTGGTTTGTTCCAGGCTTGAGCCAGACTTTGCGCACGTTGCTGGAAGTTTTTCGAAGCTTCAAGCATCAGCTCGTTTTCTACTTTCTTGCGTTTTGCTTCAGATACTGTGAAGTTAATCGATTCAGTCTGGAAGTTTTGCTGTAGCTCAGCAATCAGTTGCGAGGCGGCTTTAAAGTCAGTCGATTCAATCCGTACCTGCGCACGAGCACGCCATTCTCTTAACTTGCGGTTGTCGTTGTCATAGACTGGATAGGTATGCTGTGAACCGGTTTCAATTTTTACCGTAGGATATTTTTTAGCAGTATTAATGGCCTGCGTCATCAACTGGTTGATTTGTGCTGCCAGCTCAGCCGGCTGTTTATTAGATTTTTCAACAAATAAATTGGCATTCATCAGGTCATTGGAAATATCGCGGCTGGCTTCTGCCGAGATATTCACCACATTATAATTCAAGGTTTCTTCAGGAGCTGCGAAAGCGGCAGAAGATAATGCGCCGAGCAAAGCAAGCGCTGAAAAAGAAGAAAGACGCATTTTGTTGTCCTGTTTTAGTGGAATTGTTGGCCTTGTGCTGATCATAAAATACTAAGGTGGAAATGTGTTGATATTCCGAAATTATTGTCGTTGGATTGTTAAAAATATATTTTATTTATTATAGGTATATAGAAACTAAATGTGATAAAAATTATATACTTATTGAGATAATTGTTTGATAATTACACTGTTGTATTCATGACAACAAAATTGCATAAAATGTTTAGGGTTCCTTGTCATTGCCATGCATAAAGTTGATAATTTAGACAGCAACATTTTTTGATATATTTTTTCAATAACAGCCGAGGCAAATTGATACTAAAAGTTGTTTATTTTCCTGAAAAAAACTGTATCATCCGCCTCTCCTAGTTACTGAATAGAAAATTGTCTAACTAGATTATATAAAGCACCGAGTCAAACGACCGCAAGTCACCAGACTTATTTCTTTCAACCCATATCAGAGATGGTAATTCGATATGAGCGTTTCTTCTGTAAATCCTGCCACCAATTCCACAAACGAATACTACTTGACTCGCCAAAGTCAGATGGAATCGAATGTGCGTAGTTATCCACGTAAATTACCGTTAGCGATAGCGAAAGCACAAGGTTGCTGGGTTACCGATGTTGAAGGTACGGAGTACCTTGATTGTTTAGCTGGGGCAGGGACATTGGCATTAGGCCATAATCACCCTGCGGTCATTCAAAGTATCCAGGACACACTTGCAAGCGGTCTTCCATTGCATACGCTGGATCTCACCACTCCTTTAAAAGATGCTTTTACTGAGGCACTTCTTGCTTACCTGCCAGGTGGTAAAGAAGAATATTGCTTACAGTTCTGTGGGCCATCTGGTGCAGATGCGACTGAAGCAGCGATTAAACTTGCTAAAACCTTTACTGGCCGTAGTTCAGTGATCAGCTTCTCTGGTGGCTATCACGGTATGACTCACGGTTCTTTGGCAATGACAGGTAACCTGTCTGCGAAGAACTCAGTGAATGGTTTAATGCCAGGCGTTCAATTCATGCCATATCCGCATGAATACCGTTGCCCATTGGGTCTAGGCGGTGAAGCGGGCGTTGATGCTTTGACTTATTATTTCGAAAACTTCATTGAAGATGTCGAAAGCGGTGTAACCAAGCCAGCAGCTGTGATTCTTGAAGCGATTCAAGGTGAAGGTGGGGTGGTAACAGCACCTGTAAAATGGTTGCAGAAAATCCGTGAAGTGACTGAAAAACACAACATTGTGTTGATTCTTGACGAAGTTCAAGCAGGCTTTGCGCGTTCAGGCAAAATGTTCGCATTCGAACATGCTGGTATCGAACCTGATGTGGTTGTAATGTCTAAAGCCGTTGGCGGTAGCTTGCCACTTGCAGTACTGGGTATTAAACGTAAGTTCGATGCATGGCAACCTGCTGGCCATACCGGTACTTTCCGTGGTAACCAGCTGGCAATGGGTACAGGTCTTGCGACGCTACAAACCATTAAAGAACAAAATCTTGCGCAAAATGCACAAGAACGTGGTGATTTCCTGCAAGCTGAACTGAAAAAACTGGCGGCTGAATTCCCATGTATTGGTAACGTACGTGGTCGCGGTCTGATGATCGGTGTTGAAATCGTCGACGAGCGTAAACCAGCAGACCATATGGGTTCTTTCCCTGCTGATGGCCAATTGGCTGCAGCAATTCAAACCGCTTGTTTCAACAACAAACTGTTGCTGGAAAAAGGTGGTCGTAACGGTACAGTGATCCGTTTACTTTGCCCATTGATCATCACTCAAGCTGAGTGTGAAGAAGTTCTGGTTCGCTTCAAGAAAGCGGTTGCTGAAGCTCTAGTCGCAGTTCGAGGCGCATAATTCATGGTAGATTTTGCAGAACACCGTAAAGCGTTACTCTGCAATGATGCTGCATCTATCGCTGACTATGAGTCGGCGATGGATCAGGCGACCAAAGCGGTTGCAGCATGGTTGCAAAACGACAAGATGTATACTGGCGGTAGCATCAAGGAATTGCGTAGCGTAATTGCTTTCAATCCTTCTAAAGAAGGTCTGGGCGTACAAAAGTCTTTAGAGCGTATGGTTGAGCTATTCCTCAACAAGAGCTTGAAAGTACATCACCCGCATTCTTTAGCGCATTTGCATTGCCCAACGATGGTCACTAGCCAGATCGCGGAAGTGTTGATTAATGCCACTAACCAGTCAATGGACTCTTGGGATCAAAGCCCAGCGGGTTCTTTGATGGAAGTGCAGCTAATTGACTGGCTACGTCAGAAAGTTGGCTATGGTTCAGGTCAGGCGGGTGTATTCACTTCTGGTGGTACACAATCCAACCTGATGGGCGTATTGCTGGCGCGTGATGCCTGTATCGCAAAAAACTGGAAAGATGAAAACGGTAATCCGTGGTCGGTTCAGCGTGATGGTATCCCAGCGGATGCAATGCGTAACGTCAAAGTCATCTGTTCTGAAAATGCGCATTTCTCTGTGCAAAAGAACATGGCGATGATGGGCATGGGCTTCCAGTCCGTTGTGACTGTTCCTGTGAACGAAAATGCGCAGATGGATGTTGATGCTCTGGAAAAAACCATGGCACATCTTCAGTCTGAAGGCAAGATCGTGGCATGTGTGGTGGCAACTGCTGGTACAACTGATGCTGGTGCAATTGATCCCCTCAAACAGATTCGTGAAATCACCAATAAGTATGGCGCGTGGATGCACATCGACGCAGCATGGGGTGGGGCACTGATCCTGTCGAATGACTATCGTTCTATGTTGGATGGTATCGAGCTGTCTGATTCTGTGACACTGGATTTCCATAAGCATTACTTCCAGACGATTTCATGTGGTGCGTTCTTGCTGAAAGATGAAGCGAACTATCGTTTCATGCACTACGAAGCAGAATATCTGAACTCTGCTTATGACGAAGAGCACGGTGTACCTAACCTGGTGTCGAAGTCGCTACAAACCACTCGTCGTTTCGACGCGTTGAAATTGTGGATGACTGTAGAAGCGTTGGGTGAAGAGCTTTATGGTTCGATGATCGACCATGGCGTGAAATTGACTCGTGAAGTCGCAGATTACATCAAGGCAACTGATGGTCTGGAACTTCTGGTTGAGCCACAATTTGCATCGGTATTGTTCCGTGTGGTTCCAGCAGGCTATCCAGCTGAGTTTGTCGATGCCTTGAATCAGAACGTCGCGGATGAACTGTTTGCGCGTGGTGAAGCGAACATTGGTGTCACTAAAGTCGGTCAGGTTCAATCTCTGAAAATGACGACTTTAAGCCCGGTTGCAACGCTTGAAAACGTGAAGAACCTGTTGGCACTTGTGCTTGCAGAAGCGGACCGTATCAAAGATTCAATTGCTGATGGTACTTATACACCGCCAATCGCATAAGCGGTTGCAGGTGAAAAAAGGAGATCTAGATGATCTCCTTTTTTATTGGGTTTTGATCCATATATAGATCATCAGCTTCAAGGTGATTAAGCTGCAAATAAAGGATTAAAGCCTTTTTTCCTTAACAGTTTACGGTACATACTGGAGCTGCGATCTGCCGGGAAATGTGCTTCCAGAGATAAGTCTAGCGGTAAAAACTCAGGCTTCTGGTTTTCGACAATCAGGCGATCTTCTTCAAAAATCTTCAGATTAAAATCGTAGGCTTCTTCAACGGGTAAGTCTTTATCATAATTACGACAGATAGGAGCAAACAGTCGGGTCTGACGGGCGGTCATCGGTGAAGCAGCATTCATAATCACCTGTTTGGCATCATTAGGGAAATGGATGGTCAGGGTTGCGGTAAAGGGCAGACTAATTTCAAAATGCCGTAGCCATTTAAAATCTTCCTGACCGCGCTGATCTAACCCAATCGGATAACGGCCGACACTGCTGATATAGTCGGCATTAAAACCATATTGAGTTTCCGTTGTGGTGTAATCCGGGACTTCGACATCATTCGGATCACCAAAGGTATCCGGATGTACCCAGGCAAAATGGGCTACATCAATAAAGCCTTCTAGCTGTCTGCCAGCAAAACATTTGATGTCGACTTGTGGGCAAACCAGTTGCTGATAATCTGCATCATTCCAATAAGGCATCATTGGAATATTCGGTTCAGCATCTTTGTCAGCTGTCAGTGAACACCAGATCAGACCATAACGTTCAACCGCGGCATAGGTCCGTAAATGAAACCGATCTGAAATTTTATGCTGTGGATGGGCAGGGATACGGTTGCATTTACCTTGTGTACCAAAACGCAAGCCATGATAAGGACAGACGATGCCTTGACCATCATTTTTTCCCAGACTTAAAGGCACACCACGATGCGGACAGGCATCTTTGGCCACAACTAGTTCATCCTGCATCTTGTAAATGACCAGTGGCATATCTAACAACATTGTCCCTAGCGGCTGTTCAGAGACATCACGGGCTAAGGCCACTGGATACCAATATTGAGCCAGGAGATGCCAGTCATGTTCTTCAAATGTCATGTGAATCGGTAAATCGGGATTGAAAACTGGAATGGTTGTGCTATTCATGACGCTATCACTGTGATTCTTTATTTCCAATATAGGCCAATGTGATGTTCTACGAAATTTCAAAGATCAGGACATCCTGTTGCATAAATTCGAACAGGATGTAAGGAAGAATGAGCTATAGGCAAAAAATTAAAGGAAGCAATATTTAAAGTTCCAAAAAAGCATCCCGAAAGATGATTCTTCTATTTTCCATGCACAAAATGTGCATTCAGGACTTTATGCCTAATGTGATATGCAAGCTCCATTCAGACAAAATCAGCTAATGTCAGGGAACAACAAAAATATCTGATTCAGGATGAAGAGATGACTAATTTGCATGTATCCCAACCCGTTGGCTGTATTATTCAAGGAAAAATGGTACAAGGCGCTGCCGAAAGTTTTGTAGTGATCAATCCTGCTGATGAGCAGGTATTGGCCCTATGTTCCTCTCCCTCGGAAGCACAAATTGAAGATACCATCCGTAGTGCCGAGCAGGCATTTCAACACTGGAAAAATACGGATGATGCAACGCGACAGTCAATCCTGCATCGTATTGCAGATCGTATTGAAGAACATCGGGAAGAGTTAGCGCGTTTAGTGGTGCAGGAGCAGGGCAAACCTTATGCACTGGCTGAATTTGAAGTCGGTGGGGCCATTGCCTGGACCCGCTATCAGGCAGAACTCAAGATTGAAACTGAAATCTTACAGGATGATGCTAATAAGCGGATCGAACTTTATCATCGGCCTTTAGGAGTTGTAGCATCGGTTACTCCATGGAACTGGCCTTTAATGATTGCTGTCTGGCATATCATGCCGGCAATTCGCGCTGGCAACGTGGTGATCAATAAACCTTCAGAATTTACCCCATTGTCGACACTTCGACTCGGTGAGCTGATTCAGCAAGAGGTTGCACCTGGAGTGGTCTCTATACTTACAGGAGGCGGTGAGGTCGGTGCCAATCTGACCAGTCACCCTGCAATTGCCAAAGTGGTATTTACCGGTTCAACTGCGACTGGGCAAAGAATCATGCAAAATGCAGCCGCGACTTTCAAACATCTGACACTGGAACTTGGTGGCAATGATGCAGGCATTGTTTTGCCAGATACCGATATCCAGGCAATGGCAACCCGAATCTTTAATGGAGCTTTTATCAACATGGGTCAGACCTGTGCAGCATTGAAACGCCTGTATGTGCATGACAGTCAGTATGATGCACTGGTACAGGAATTAGTGAAAGTCGCACAGCAACAGTCTCTGGGCGATGGTTTAGCCGAGACGACTACTTTTGGTCCAGTGCAAAACATCAAGCAATACCAAAAAGTTCAGGCCATGATTCAGGAAGCCCGTGATGAAGGGGCAATAGTTATGACATCTGGTCAGAATCTACCGGATACAGGCTATTTTATTGCACCGACGATCGTGACCAATGTGAACCCAGATAGTCGTCTGGTGCAGGAAGAGCAGTTTGGCCCGGTATTACCTTTGATCCGTTATCACGATATTGAAGAAGTACTGACTAAAGCTAACAATACAGATTTTGGTTTAGGCGGCTCGATCTGGTCATCCGATCTAGAGCAGGCACAACAGTTTGCACAGCGACTGAGTTGTGGTACGGCATGGATCAATACGCATGGTGAGATTTTCCCGCATGTACCTTTTGGTGGATGGAAGCATTCGGGCATCGGTGCCCAGTTCGGACTGAGTGGGCTGCTCGAAAATACGATTCAACAGGTTGTTCATATCAATAAAAATTAAATCAAAAAAAGCTCAAGTTTAACTTGAGCTTTTTTCTTTTACTTAAAATATATCAACGTAATAAAGGGCGGGCAGCCTGAAAATCAAAATGTAATTGCTTGAATTTATTTAAGACAATATAAGATTTGATATGGCCGATAAAATTACAGCTTAGTAATTTTTCAGTCACAAAATTTGCCAGCATTTCCAGATTTTTGGCACCTACTTTTAACATGAAATCTGCATCACCACTTAAAGAAAAAGCTTCCTGAATAGCTTCTTCTTCTTCAATCAATTGTTGAAAAGCGATCTTGGCTGCTGCGTCATGTGTTTTGAGATTGACCTGTACCATAGCCAAAACTGCAATTCCCAAAGCTTCAGGATGAATGCAGGCGCTATAACCCAAAATAATTCCTTTTTGCTCCAGCAGCTGACGCCGTCTAGAACATTGAGAGGCTGACAAACCGATTAAATCTCCGATTTCCTGATTCGTCAGGCGCCCATTTTTTTGCAAAGCCTGGATGATTTTCCAGTCAAATTTATCCATTGCATCCATTGCATTGAATCCTTATTCGATACACGTTCTATGTATTTTTAAATCATTGTGACTTGCATTATGCACGAAATCAGAAAATGAAATGCAATATTCTGTAATTGAAGCATAATAAGTGATAGGGAAAATAATAATGTTTATGGAAATTGGTCAGTACCTTAATCAGCGCCTGCAAGAACTAGGAATTCAGTATATTTTTGGTGTGCCAGGTGACTTTAATCTCTCCTATTTAGAACAGATTGAAATTGATCCAAAACTGGAATTTATCGGTAACTGTAATGAGCTAAATGCAGCTTATGCAGCAGATGGTTATGCACGTCTGCATGGTGTCGGCGCTTTACTGACCACTTATGGTGTGGGCGATCTAAGCGCGATTAACGGCATTGCAGGTGCATATGCCGAGCAGGTTGCCATGGTGCATATTTCCGGTATTCCGCCTTTGCATGCCGTAGAGCAGGGCGCTTTGTTACACCATACCCTGATTGATGGCGATTATGACAATATCATGAACTGCATGCGCGAATTTACCGTGGCACAGACACGTTTGACTCCAGCCAATGCAGTGAGTGAAATTGACCGGGTATTAAAGCAATGTATATTGATGCGTCGACCGGTTCATATTCAGCTCCCTTCAGATATTACCCATCTTCAGATTAAAGTACCTAAGCAGCCTCTAGATTTGAGCCGTCCACAGAGTGATCCAAAACTTCTGCAAGAAACTGCGGCACGAATAGCCAAACGCATCAAACAGGCACGTCAGCCAGTCTTACTGATTGACAATGGAGTAGAAATTTTCCAGCTTACCGATATGCTGCAAAATTGGGCTGAGCGCATGCAAATCCCCTATACCTGCCTGTCTACTGCCAAAAATATCATGAATGAAAGCCATCCCTTATATGCAGGTGTTTATGCAGGTGCAGCAAGCGCAGCATCAACCTGTCAGCTGGTGGAACAGTCGGATTGCCTGATCGCTATTGGGCCACGTTTTACCGATGTGGCCACCGCCTTTTTCTCACATCGTGTATCCGTACAAAATATGCTGTATCTGGCGGATTCCTGTCTTTGTCTGGATGGGCAGATGATCAGTGGACTGGATTTAGCTCAGTTGATCCAAGCTATCTCAAAACAGACTTTAGATGATCAACCACGTACTTTTAATCCTGCACCGAAACCATCGTTACAAACTCAACAGATCGAAGAAAATACTGCGCTGAGCCAAACTGCACTCTGGCAGCAGATTTCTGAATTCTTACAGGAAGATGATGTGATTGTGGCAGAAGTGGGCACCGCCAATGCGGGGTTGTCTGGACTAACCTTGCCAGTGACCGCCAAGTATCTGGTACAACCGATCTGGGGTTCAATCGGTTATACCTTGCCTGCCTTGCTTGGCAGTATGCTTGCTGCACCGAAGCGCCGTCATCTGTTATTTATTGGGGATGGTTCGATTCAGCTGACCATTCAGGAGCTTTCTACCTTATTAAGAGAAGGCTTAAAACCCGTAATTTTTATTTTAAATAATGGCGGCTATACCATTGAACGTTTGATCATGGGTGAAAATGCCAAGTACAACGATATTCAGAACTGGCAATACAGCCAGTTTGCCCAAGTCTTTTCTGCTGATACTCCGCATCAGGCTCATATAGTGAAAACCCCGGCAGAATTAAAGCGTACACTCGCACAGGTTCATCAGGCTGAGGAATTATGTCTGATTGAGCTGCAACTCCCACGTATGGATGCGCCACAACGCTTAAAACAGTTTGCTGAAGTCGTGGCACGCTATGACTATGGTGAATATGGTTATAAGCAGCTGGTTGAGCAGAATACACCTCCCTACAAAAAGGCAATCTAGCAAAATGTAGAAATAAAAAAATTGTTCACAAGGAGTGACAATATGGATGTTGAAGATCATCAATTAAAAAAACAGCTTTCCAACCGGCATATCCAGCTAATCGCCTTAGGCGGAGCGATCGGTACAGGATTATTTTTAGGTTTATCACATACGATTCAGCTGGCAGGCCCATCAGTGCTTTTGGGCTATGCCATCGCTGGCATCATTGCATTTCTGATCATGCGCCAATTGGGTGAGATGGTGGTGCATGAACCGGTCAGTGGTTCATTCAGTTATTTTGCCAATAAATACTGGGGCAAAAAAGCAGGCTTTATTTCAGGCTGGAATTATTGGGTACTCTATGTCTTAGTGAGTATGGCTGAGTTGAGTGCAATCGGTACTTTTGTTCAGTTCTGGTGGCCGGAGATTCCGACCTGGCTCACGGCACTGGCATTCTTCCTGCTCATGAATGGCATCAATCTGGTCAATGTCAAATTCTTCGGTGAGAGCGAATTTATATTTTCCATGGTCAAGATCATTGCCATTTTAAGCATGATCGGATTCGGGATCTATCTGCTGTTTAGCGGTTCTGCAGGAAGTCAGGCAAGTGTGACCAACTTGTGGCAGCATGGCGGATTTTTCCCTGAGGGCTGGTCGGGTTTTATGATGGCACTTGCCGTGATTATGTTTGCATTTGGTGGGCTGGAGCTGATTGGTATTGCTGCCAGTGAAACCAAAAATCCAGAAAAGACCATTCCAAAAGCAGTGAATCAAATTGTCTACCGTGTACTGATTTTCTATATTGGTGCCATTGGTGTGTTGCTATGTCTCTATCCATGGAATCTGGTGGCGCAAGGCGGTAGTCCGTTTGTAATGATTTTCCAGTCATTGAATAGTCACGGCGTGGCCAATGTTCTTAATTTTGTAGTTCTGGTCGCTGCACTTTCAGTCTATAACAGTTGTATTTACTGTAATACCCGTATGTTGTTGGGTCTGGCTCAGCAAGGTAATGCACCCGCATTTTTAAAGAAAATTAACCGCCGGGGTATTCCGGTGAATGCTGTTCTATTCTCGGCAGCAGTCTCCGGTATCTGTGTATTAATGAATTACCTCATGCCGGGTGAAGCTTTTGGTATTCTGATGTTGCTGGTGGTTTCTGCTCTGGTGATTAACTGGCTAATGATTTCACTGACTCATCTGAAATTCAGAAAAGCCATGCAAGAACAGCAGCAGAAGACCGCATTCCCAAGCCTGTTTGGCCGCTGGAGTAATTACCTGACGATTTCATTTATCATCATGATCTTAATGATCATGAGCTTTACCAAAGAGATGCAGATTGCTGTTGCATTGGTGCCGGTCTGGTTGCTGTTTTTGACGGTGATGTATGTGATGAAATATCGCAGGAAACCTGTGCTCTTGCCTGAATCTACTGAACCCACCACTTAAATAAAAAGGCCCTGAACAGGGTCTTTTTTCTATTATATTGTCTTGATCAGGTGACGGATTAATTATCATAAAACCGTCATAAAGCTGTAACCCGGCTGTCATATTCCAAAATCAAAATGTGAGTATCGAAAACAGGTACTCAACTGAATCAAAAGTGGTGTACTCGAAATTTTAATAAATGAGAGAGATCCAGAATGCGCTTAACAAATATAGCAATCTTAATTGCAGCGGGGGTAGCGGCATCCACGACAGCGAATGCAGCACGTGACACTATTCAAATCGCAGGTTCTTCTACTGTTTTACCTTATGCCAGTATTGTCGCTGAAGAATTTGGCAATACTTTCCCTCAGTTTAAAACACCAGTCGTTGGTTCAGGTGGTTCATCTGGCGGCCTAAAACAGTTCTGTAATGGTGTAGGGGACAATACCATTGATATTGCCAATGCCTCGCGTCAAATCAAAAGTGCCGAACTGGCAGAATGTAAAAAGAATGGTGTCAACAAGGTACTAGAAATCAAGATCGGGTATGACGGGATTGTCTTTGCATCTAATTCGAATAAAGCCGCTTATAAATTACGACCTCAGCATGTTTATGCTGCTTTAGCTGCGCAGTTACCTTCTAAAGGGAAAATGGTGGCTAATCCATATACCCGCTGGAACCAGATTGATCCAGCTTTGCCGAATGAACCCATCACTTTAGTGATTCCGGCTTCAAATCATGGCACACGTGAAGTCTTCCAGGAGAAGATGGTGGATGCAGGCTGTGAAACGTATGCTGCAATTAAGTCTCTAGATAAAGATGCCAAGAAAAAGGCGTGTAGCACCTTCCGTAAGGATGGACGCGTCATTGAAATTTCAGGTGACTATACTGAAACCTTGGCACGCTTAAAAACCTCACCGAGCGCTGTTGGCGTATTCGGCCTGGGCTTTTACGATCAAAACCGCGACAAGCTACGTGTAGCAACCGTCAACAACGTTGCTCCTTCTGAAAAGACCATTTTAAATGGGGCTTATCCAGTATCTCGCCCGTTGTTCTTCTATGTCAAAGGCGAACACCTGAAATCAATCAAAGGTTTGCAACAGTTCACAGAGTATTTCCTGAATAAAAAGGTATCGGGTAAGGGTTCCAAGCTAGAAAAAGCCGGCTTGATTTCAATGTCAGACAAAGAACGTGCAGCAGTGCTGGCAAATTTTAAGGCTGCAAAAGCCGTAGTAGTGAAATAAAACAGGATTTAGGGAAATGCTGGTGACAGTCGACCTGTCATCGGCTTTTCATGGCAAGCAAGTTTTTTCACAGACTAAAATCCTGAAAAGAACCATGGAGAATACATGAATCTGCTACTTATAGGTGTGTTACTGGCTTTAATTGCCATCGCCTATCAAATCGGATTAAGTAAAAGCCGGAAACTAGCAGGTCAGGGCAATAATTCTGCGATGCTACATTCACGTCCTGGATATTATGGCGCACTGGTAGCTTTGTGGTGTGGACTTCCTGCATTTTTGATTCTGATGGCATGGAACATTGTTGAACCTAGCCTGCTGGAACAGGTCGTAATTAAACACCTGCCTCATGATGTTTTGACTCATCTGGATCAAGCCAGTCTGAGTGTGGTCATAGACCGTGTACAGGCATTGGCTTCCGGTTTCGGTGTCAGTGATCAGCCAGCTGCTTATGAACTTGCAGCAGCAGAACAATTAGCTAAATTTTCTACCATCGGTACTTTTGCCAAACTGGCAGTTGTTATTTCTGTGGCTTTGGCCGGTCTGGTCTGGGCAAAAAAACGGATCAGCCAGAATTTTCGTGCACGGAATCAGGTCGAAAAGATCATGAATATCGGGCTGGCCTTGTGTTCTGGAGTAGCCATCCTGACCACACTCGGCATTGTGATGTCGATGTTTGGCGAAGCCATGCGATTCTTCAGCTTTGTCAGTCCACTGGATTTCTTCTTTGGCACCGAATGGGATCCGGGTTTTAGCACCACGGGTCATGCCGAAGGCAGTTATGGATTATTGCCATTGCTGTGGGGAACATTGATGGTCAGCGGGATTGCATTACTTGTTGCAGTCCCCTTAGGACTGATGATTGCGATTTATCTGGCCGAGTACGCATCACCACGCTTCCGGGCTTGGGCAAAGCCGGCCATTGAGGTTTTGGCTGGAATTCCAACGATTGTCTACGGTGTTTTCGCCTTAATGATTCTGGGGCCATTTCTTAAAAGTCTAGGTGCTTTGGTCGGTATTGATATTAATGCCACCAGTGCGCTTACTGCTGGCTTCGTCATGGGCATCATGATTATTCCATTTGTTTCCTCTTTATCAGACGACATTATTACCCAGGTCCCACGTGCCTTGAGGGATGGTTCTTTAGGTCTGGGCGCGACCAAATCTGAAACGATTCGTCAGGTCGTATTACCAGCCGCTTTACCCGGCATTATTGGCGCTTTTTTGCTGGCGGCATCGCGGGCCATTGGTGAGACCATGATTGTGGTACTCGCAGCAGGAAACAGTCCGCAACTGCATGCCAATCCGCTGGAAGCAGTCTCAACAGTGACCATTACTATCGTCAATCAGCTTACGGGTGATACTGACTTTGCCAGTCCGCAGGCGCTGGTGGCTTTTGCGTTGGGTCTTACCCTGTTTGTCATTACATTAGGGCTGAACATTGTTGCACTGTACATCGTGCGTAAATATCGAGAGCAATACGACTAATGAGTACTTCAAATACAACGCCTGTAGATCAGCCTATTGATCCATCTGTGGCTGCTGAGCAACGTGAAAAGCGCAGGAAGACCATTCAAAGCTCTCTGGCACGACGTCATCGCAAAGAAAAAACCTTTCGTGTCATGGGGCTTTCTGCTGTATTAGCCGGTTTATTTTTTGTAGTGGTGCTTTTCGGCAGTATTTTGGGCAAAGGTTTGCCGGCATTCTGGCAAAGCAGTATGAGCTTGCCGATTCATTTTGATCCAGCCATTGTCAATATTAATCCTAAACCTAAACAGGCTGCGGGAGAATCCCAGGCACAATTTGAACAGCGTATGGTGGATTGGCAAATGCAGGTCGGTCTGGTTGACTGGGATGCCTTGATTGTAAATGGCATGATTGCCAAAGACAGTAAGCTGGAAAGCCAGCGTGATGAACTGGGCTATTTATATACCAGTTCAGAAGCGTATCGTCTGCGGGATATGGTACTGAATAATCCGGCTCTGGTCGGTCAAACCAAAGACGTAAAAATTCTGGCAGATGCCAATGTTGATGTCTGGCTGGCTGGCAATATTGACCGCGATCTGCCCGATGAACAGCAACAGCTCAGTCCTGAAGTCCGTCAGCTTGCGGATGATATGAAAGCTGCCGGAATCATAGAAAGTAGCTTTAATACCAATATCTTTACCAGTCCGGACTCGCGCAGTTCACCTGCTACCTCAGGTCTCGCAGGCGCATTTATGGGCTCATTGTTCATGATGCTGATCGTGATCTTTATCTCGATTCCGATCGGGGTAGCATCGGCCATCTATCTTGAAGAATTTGCACCAAAGAACTGGATTACCGATGTCGTAGAAGTGAATATTAATAACCTTGCAGCAGTTCCTTCCATTGTCTTTGGTTTACTCGGTGCAGCGATTTTTATTGGCTGGATGCATTTACCACTGTCAGCACCGTTGGTGGGTGGTCTGGTATTAAGTTTGATGACACTACCGACTGTGATTATTACTACGCGTGCATCACTTAAAGCCGTACCGCCATCCATTCGTCAGGCAGCATTAGGCTTAGGTGCATCACGCTTGCAAACCGTATTTCACCATGTTTTACCGCTTGCACTACCAGGTATTTTGACGGGGGCGATTATTGGTGTGGCACAAGCACTGGGTGAAACGGCCCCGCTATTATTGATCGGGATGAGTGCTTTTGTCGCAAGTGTACCGGCTTCACCATTTGATCAATCCACAGCATTGCCGGTGCAAATTTTCCTGTGGCAAGGCAATGAGCTACGTAACTTCTTCGAAGGACGTACTGCAGCAGCCATTATTGTACTTCTGGCCATGATGATCAGCCTGAACAGCTTAGCCATCTGGTTACGTAAGAAATTTGAAGTCCGTTGGTAAGGAAGAGCAGAATATGAATACAGCAAATCCAACTATAAATGCCTTAGAAAAGGATCCGTCTGTGAATCCACAACATACACAATTTACCCAAGATTCTGTGACCCAAAAGCCGGCGACTGCTTTTGTTTCCCAGTTTGATACTCAGGCTGAAAACAAAGCACCGAAAAAGTCAGATCAGGTCAAAATCAGTACCTCAGATGTACATGTTTACTATGGTGAAACAGAAGCAATTAAAGGCATTGATCTGAACATCTATGAAAATGAAGTGATTGCTTTTATCGGTCCTTCAGGTTGTGGTAAGTCAACATTCCTGCGTACTTTAAACCGGATGAATGACACGATTGATCGCTGTCGTGTGACCGGTAAGGTGTTGCTGGATCATCAGGATATTTATGATCCGAATCTGGATGTGGTATTGCTGCGTGCGCAGGTGGGGATGGTGTTCCAGAAGCCAAACCCTTTTCCAAAATCGATTTTTGACAATGTCGCTTATGGGCCAAAATTGCATGGTCTGGCACGGGATAAATATGATCTGGAAGAAATTGTAGAAAACAGCTTGCGTAAAGCGGGATTATGGGATGAAGTCAAAGACCGTTTAAATCAGCCGGGTACGGGGCTGTCGGGTGGTCAGCAGCAGCGTTTATGTATTGCACGGACGATTGCCGTTTCTCCTGAAGTGATTCTAATGGATGAACCTTGTTCAGCACTCGATCCGATTGCAACAGCCAAAGTTGAAGAACTGATCTCCGAGCTTTCAACCCAATACACCATTGCCATTGTGACTCACTCCATGCAGCAGGCAGCGCGAGTCTCTGATCGGACTGCTTATTTCCATTTAGGTGATCTGATCGAAGTCAACTCGACCGAGAAAGTCTTTACCCAGCCAGATCATCAGCTCACTGAGGCCTATATTACCGGGCGTTTTGGTTAAGAAGTTTTATCTCAAGAAAGAAGGGCTAAAAAGCTCTTTCTTTTATATCCAAAAGTAACCAAAGAATAGAAGATATATCAATTGAATCAGTGAAATGTGGAAAAATAAACCGAATCCTATTGTGCCCTAAATTCTTATAGAATATGCCGTCTTTGACATGGCAGAGCTGTCAAAAGATAGATGTTAAGAAAAGGTTGCATCCGCTATGAAAACACTCAAAACGATGTCAGTTTTTCTGATGCTGCTGATTGCATTAAGTTTAAGCATGGGTGGTCTGTGGCATCAATTACAAGGCGGCAGCATGTTTTATACACTGATTGGATTGCTGTATGGACTCAGTTTGAATTTCTATTTTAAAAAGCAGGAAAAAGCCTTATATGCGAATTCTGCTGTATTGCTGGGTGTTATTCTCTGGGCAGGTTATCAGCATGGCATCAATCTTTTATAGTACAAATTATTTTTGCTCTACTAGAGCCCCATGGATACTGCTCTGTTTCAGCAATTAAACAACAATATTCTATTGAAAAAAATTCATTTGACCTTATCTTAAAATAAAACCTATATAAATAATTGAGACCCGATTTTTATGTTATTTCATACCCCCAAATTACCCGCTGAAATCCGTATTAGTCATTTGAATGCGCGCATTAATGAGCAACGAAAAAAAATAGCGCAAACAACTTCATCTAAACTGGAACTTTTGCAATTGAGCCAACAATTGTCAAAAGAAGCGCGTGCGCGTAAGAAAACTAACCAGAAAATCTATGTACTCGATTTTAAAGGCGATATGGCTGCGTCTGCGGTAGAAAGCCTGCGTGAAGAAATTACCCTGATTCTATCTACAGCGAAAGCTGGTCGTGACCGTATCATTGTACGTTTAGAAAGTCCGGGTGGTATGGTGCATGGTTATGGTCTTGCAGCTGCGCAGCTGGTGCGCTTACGTGAAGCGGGTTTTCATGTGACCATCTGTGTTGATAAGGTTGCAGCCAGTGGCGGTTATATGATGGCGTGTATTGCAAATGAAGTGATCTCTGCGCCGTTTGCGATTGTGGGTTCAATTGGGGTAGTGGCACAGGTGCCAAACTTTAACCGTCTACTGAAAGAAAACAAGATCGATTTTGAACTTTATACTGCGGGTCAATACAAACGTACGGTGACCATGTTTGGTGAAAATACCGAAGAAGGCAAAGCCAAGTTTGAAGAAGAATTGCAACAGACACATGCCTTGTTTAAACACTTCGTGGAAAAATATCGTCCACAGTTAAATGTTGAAAAAGTGGCAACGGGTGAACACTGGTATGGTCAGGATGCCCTAGATCTGAATCTGGTAGATAAACTGCAAACTTCTGATGAATATCTGTTAGACCTCTTACCACAGCATGATGTGTATTTAATTCAGACTCGTAAAAAACCAACGCTGGGCGAAAAACTAGGTTTGCAAGCAGCACAAATTGCTGATTCTTTTATCCCTGCGGTGATGAATAAAGTAGTAGATACATTAACCAAAGCCAATTCAAATCTGGTACAGATGCGTGATCCTAAACTTTAATTGGTTATTCAGTTATGAATCTAAAAGCTCACTTCGGTGGGCTTTTTTTATGATTTAAAATCAAAAAATTGTGCTATAAGTAACTGACTTATAGAAGTTTCTCATTTATATGCTCACGTTTCTTTTACTATTCGGCTTATTCAGTATCATTTTTATTCCGATGCTATTTATGCTCTATTCTGAAGCGAAATTAACCACTGACGAATCGAAGAAGATTTTATTTTGGCTCAGCTTTCTTCCGGGCACTTCAATCTTTTTACTTTACGCATTTTTAAAGCCAGATGCTCCACCAGTTAGTCCTTCGAAGGACTGTGGCGTGATTCAATTTTACCAATTCAATGCTCGTCGTGGTGGTTACTTTGAGCGTGTCAGCATCCGCTTTGATGGTGCTCAATATAATCGTCATCTATTTTTTGATAAGCATCTAAAGAAAATTCCTCAAGGTCAAAAAGCCTGCTTTGAATATTTAGATAAGTTCAAATATCCGCATTTGGCAGAATCTAAGCTGTTTAAATGGATTGAACCTTCATAAATATCAGCCATGGTTACTGCTCATCAGCTAAAATGAAGCATATTTCCATTAAGAGCAGAAAGATGATCGTGGCTGAAGCATTTTTAGCAATCCAAAATTGTTATTTTAACTATGAATTTGAGGAACTGAATTTAGCGGATGACTTCCCAGAAGAGTTGCCTGTTTCTCTACGTGGAATTATGTACAGACATGAGATTCAATATCCCGATGCCACCTATTATATTTATTACAGCGAGATATTGACGGGTAATGAATTGCAAAAAATGAAAGATGATTGGCAGCGATATTGCCCACTTCCATAATTTAAAATAAGAAAATATAAAATCTAAGTCTTTAATTCCAGCAAATAAAAAAGCTCACTTTAGTGTAATGCCAGTCAGTTAAGCAAATATTAGTAAAATGTAGTAAAAATGAGTGTATGTAAATACGCTCATTTTTTTATGACTTTATCTGAAAATTTAGATTGCACCCTTCAACATTCTTTACCTTCACT